>CAYXQH010000066.1:0-15388 GCA_964467425.1 uncultured Saprospiraceae bacterium | reverse complement strand
ACTTTATTGAACGATTGATTGATTGATTGATTTATTGAACGATTGATTGATTGATTTATTCCAGGCCTTCGACTCCTGTTACGGTTGTATATTTAAATGATAATTTTTTATCGGGATTGATTATTTTAAAAGCAGCTTGACACATCAGTGTTGCTTCATGAAAACCACAAAGAATCAATTTTAGTTTCCCTGGATAGGTATTAATATCTCCAATGGCAAATATCCCCGGGATGTTTGTACTATAATCTAAGGTGTTTACTTCGATGGCATTTTTAGTAATATTCAAGCCCCATTCTCCTATTGGTCCGAGCTTGGGTGACAGTCCAAAAAGCGGGATAAAGTGATCCGTTTCTTTTTTGATTTCACCTTCGGTCTTATGTTTAATGTTTACCGAATTTAGTCTTCCATTTCCATCGAGTCCAACGACCTGAGCCTCTGTGATCAGTTTAATTTTGCCTGCTTCATTCAACTCCATGACTTTTTCCACAGAATCCAAAGCACCTCTAAATTGAGTTCGTCGATGCACCAAAGTCACTTCATCAGCTACATCTGCCAGGAAGATCGTCCAATCTAATGCGGAGTCTCCCCCACCTGCAACTACCACTCTTTTATTCCGATAAAATTCAGGATCTTTGATAATGTATTCTACGCCATGATCTTCAAATTCCGAGATATTAGAGATAGGAGGTTTTCTGGGTTCAAAGCAACCAAGCCCTCCAGCAATACAAATCACTGGTGCTTCATGAACCGTTCCTCTATTAGTCGTCATTCTAAAATGCCCTTCTTCTGTTTTTTCGATGGATTCTGCACGTTCTCCAAGCGTAAAGCCCGGTTTGAACGGCTTAATTTGCTCCATCAAATTATCTACTAATTCCCCTGCTAACACCGTAGGATAACCAGGAATATCATAAATCGGTTTTTTAGGATATATTTCTGTTAATTGACCTCCAGGCTGTGGTAAAGCATCAACAAGATGACACTTAAGCTTTAATAAGCCTGCCTCAAACACGGTAAAAAGACCACATGGTCCTGCTCCAATTATTAAAATATCTGTTTTAATCATGTCTTAATTTCTAAAAATAGTATGCTCTTAAAAATATAACACCGTCCGAAACAATAAGTTGTCAAGCATAAAAATTGGTTTAGCTCTCTTAACTTACAACTATCCTACTTGCCTTCAAACTTCGGTTCCCGTCTTTCGGCGAAAGCAGAAGCACCTTCCTTAAAGTCTTCTGTATTTGCACAAGTTCCAAACTCTTCCACTTCAATTGCAAAGCCATCATAAACCCCATTAAAATAAGCATTAGCGCATTCTACAACTTTAGCAATAGCGATCGGCGCTTTTGTCGCAATCTTCTTAATAATTTCTTTTGCTTTTTTGACCTCGTCACCTGGCGCGACTACGTGATTAACCAAACCAAGCTCTCTAGCTTCTGCAGCGACAATCATATCTCCGGTCATCATTAATTCAATTGCTTTTCCTTTACCAATGTGTTGGATCAAACGCTGAGTTCCACCATATCCGGGGATGATTCCCAAGTTAACTTCAGGTTGTCCAAATCGAGCATTTTGACTAGCGACTCTCATATGGCATGCCATTGCCAATTCACATCCACCTCCTAAAGCAAATCCATTTACAGCAGCGATGACTGGTTTAGGAAATCGTTCGATCATAAAGAAAATATCCTGACCACGTTTTGCCATAGCCATAGCTGCCGACTCATCCATCCCTTCAAACTCTTTGATATCAGCTCCAGCGACAAAGCTTTTCGTTCCAGCACCAGTGATAATAATCCCTTTCGCCTTTTTCCGACGTGGAGCTACATTCGCAAAAAAGTCTTTCAACTCAACCATAGTTTGGTTATTCAATGCATTGAGGGCTTCTTCACGGTTAATCGTCACGATGATAATTCCGCTACTGGTTTTTACATCCAGAATTTTATATTTCATAATCGGTTTTAAATGGTTTCAAATTTCAGCCGCGAAGATAGGGAATGGTATTAAATATAATGCATTCCAGCGTTTAATATATTAGTCCTTTCTTTCAAAGAATAGGCTTAAAAAACCTGCTTTATTTTATCTAAAGCGTTTTCTAATAAGCTTCGAATTTCTGATGATATATTAAAGTACAAGGTAGCCGAAGTATACAAACTTATAATGATAATTGATTTGATAATTATGTCCAAAACTGCTATTCCTGTAGATGGGATTAGAACACCCACAAAATAAGCTCCGGATGCTATTAAAATAATCCAAACGCTTTTTATTGAAAAAGGATGCATTTTAAAACGCCATTGGATAAAGAGTAATTTTATCAAATTGTATAGCACAAGAGACAACAAAGTAGCCAAAGCAGCACCTATAATCCCTAATTTTGGAATCAATACTAGATTAGCAAGGATATTAAAAACAGCCATGATAATAATAGAAACAAAGCTAAATCGATAATACTTAGAATAATTAATAATTTGATTATTGATACTTGTTCCCATATCTATAAGTTTAGCAGCACCAATAAATAGAACGATTACCATTCCTCCTTTTAAACTATCACTATTTGGCATAATTGAAAACAGGTCTTCTACAGAAGCGATAATGCAAATAAATAAGAGCAGTCCAATCACTAAGAGATTTAAGGAAGAACTTTTATATAAATCTTTAACGGAATTCATATCCTCATTTTTTATCGCTTCAGCAACAATTGGGTTAGCTATTTGATTAATTGCATTAGTAGGTATAGCTATAGTATTGGCAATAAATGCGGAAATGGCGAAAATTCCTGTATTCTGATAATCAATCAAAGCTGCGATCATAAATGTATCGATCCGAAAAGCTAACATTCCTCCCATATTGTTAAAAAAACCAAACATGGCAAAGCTTCGAATCTCCTTTAAACGTTTCCGATTCAAAAAGCTAAAGTCTGGTTTGATTTTCCATTGCCCAAGTATTTTCAAATAAACCATACTAGCTAATACCGCAACTGCATAGGTCAGCACGATACCATAGACAATCATTTGTTGGGGTATAATTTTCCAAACAAACAGTAGAATTAAAATAGGAAGGCTGAGTTTTATAATATTTAGAAAAAGCGCAGGAATCGCTATTCTTTTAAAATTTGAACTATAAAGATAAAACAACTGAAGGAATGAAACTAAAATGGCCAATGGAATTAGATAAACGAAATACGATTTATAGACGTCTGGTTTATCTGAAAAAAAAGTTAAAAATTGGTCTTCAAATAGAAAAGCGAGTATTATAAAAATTAGACTCCCTATTGAAACAGCCAGTATCAAAAAAAATAATAAGCCGTTATGTGCTTTCGATTCATCTTTAAATTGAGGAAAAAAACGAATCGATACGCCACCAAAACCAAGCACTATAAATGGAGAAAACAAAAAAGCGGTATCAATCAAAAATCGCGCTAAACCATAAGTCTCGATATCTTGAGGATATATAAAAACCATACTTAGCGCAGCAATCCCTACTCCAGTATAATTGACTAGACTTTGTTTAATACTCTGTCGCTGAATAATACCCATTAATAGCCTCGATTTTGATCCAAAGGTAATTTTTTAGAAACGAAGAAATTGAAATTTGAACACAAAGTATCTTATAAGCTCTTTTTAATAACCCTCATTTCTTGGTCTGTTCAATTTAAAAGGGAGAAAATACGATCTAAATAAGTCTTTTCCATTGAAACATTCTTGTCAAAAAACGATATAAAAGTACCTAATGTTGCGAGTATATTCCCCTCAAAACGAGATAATTGCAAATAACAATCAGCTTTTATACCTTTGCCGGTATTATAAAGATTTTAAATATAAAATTACGGAGATAAGTATATCAATATCGCTTACCTTCAGCGTTCAATAAAAATATAATTCAATGATAGACCCTAATGGGAAATCTATTCTTATTACAGGAGGAAACAAATGTTGTTTATGAAAAAGATCGCCATCATTCCAGCAAGAGGAGGTAGTAAGCGAATCCCTGGAAAAAACATAAAACCTTTTCATGATAAACCCATCATTGCCTATTCCATTGAAGCTGCGTTGTCTTGTGGTTTATTTGATGAGGTTATGGTTTCTACAGATAGCGATGAGATTGCTGCAATAGCTAAAGAATATGGTGCTAGCGTACCTTTTTTCAGAAGCGAGAAAAATGCTGACGACTATGCTACCACTGTCGATGTCCTTTTTGAAGTAATCGACAAATACAAAGAACTTGGAAAGAATCCTCAAACGGGCTGTTGCATTTATCCAACAGCTCCATTTGTAAACGGTAAAACGTTGACTAAGGCATTTCATCATTTTTCAGAAAATAATTTTGATACAGTCTTTCCTGTTTTAAGGTTTGAGTCTCCAATTCAAAGAGCACTGAAACTAAATAAAGACAATAGAATAAGTATGTTTTATCCAGAACATCAAAGAAGCAGATCGCAGGATTTGGAACCTGCCTTTCATGATGCCGGACAATTTTATTGGTTTCGAATTGACCAACTTTATGTCAATAAAAAACTTTGGGCTCCTAAATCTGGCATGATTGAAATCTCTTCCATGGAAGGACAAGACATTGACAATCTTGATGACTGGGAATTAGCTGAAATAAAATATAATTTACTTAAAGATAAAACTCATTAACCGACTCTTACACCTATTAAGCAAATGCTAAATCCTTTTTATTGAAGCTTTCACCAGTATACAAAGCAAATTAAACAACAGAATTTTAACGCACAAAATAAAAGTATTTATGAGCTTGTCACTACCATCGCGTACGACTAAACCGAGGGAGTCAGGAATCACAATGATTCTTGAAAAAGGAATGAACCCGACCACTTTCAGAAATCACCTAAAACATTACCACAACAATATTGATATAATAAAATTCACTTCAGGAATTGGAATTGTAGATTCTGGAATCAAAGAAAAAATTGAAACGTGTAAAGAATTTGGAATTGACACCTATTTCGGAGGGACACTTTTCGAAAAATTTTATCATGCTAAGGACCTAGATGG
Organism: uncultured Saprospiraceae bacterium; assembly: GCA_964467425.1. Classification (GTDB taxonomy): domain Bacteria; phylum Bacteroidota; class Bacteroidia; order Chitinophagales; family Saprospiraceae; genus JAHDHW01. Next base: position 10,373 of record CAYXQH010000066.1, on the reverse strand, counting down.
CTATGTACAGTTATTAGAGGATAACGGAATCACTTCTCTTGAGATATCTGATGGTGTAGTTGAAATCCCGATGGAAGAACGAAATCAATTAGTTCGAGACTTAAAATCTAAGTTTAAAATCTTTATGGAGATTGGTTCGAAAGACACCACCTTTGTTATGCCTCCTTCCAAATGGATTTATCAAATGCAAGAATCCCTTAATGCAGGAGTAGACTTTCTTGTAGTTGAAGGCAGAGAGAGTGGAACTTCAGGATTATATCGTGGATCAGGTGAAATGAGAACGGGACTGCTAGAAGAGATCATAAACAATATTGATATTAATAAGATTATTTTTGAGGCTCCGAATAAAAAATCTCAATGTTATTTAATCAATACTATTTCTCCTAATGTTAACCTTGGAAACATTCCTTTGTTTGACATCAATATTTTGGAAGTCCAACGATTAGGATTACGGTACGAGACTTTTTTTAACGATAAAAAATAAACAATTGACAACAATACTAATCACAGCAGCGGGGAGCGGAGGTACCAATGCCTTACTCAATACATTTAATAATGATCAATATCGTTTCATCGGAACCAATGTTAATAAGTATAAAGCCGTTTGTTCCGTCACGGATAAAACCTACCTCATTCCAAAAGCTAAAGACGAAGAAAATTTTATTGAAGCGATTAACAAAATCATTGCTATTGAGCAACCTCAGCTTCTAATTCCGAATAGCGACATCGAAGCTGAAATCCTTGCCAAACATCGAGATCGGGTAAATACCAAAATGTTCCTTCCGAATCATGATGTCATTGTTATCTTACAAGACAAGTACCTTATGTATGAGTTTTGTATAAAAAATCAGATCAATGTTGCAAAGACTATACCTTTAGAAAAACTATCTGATCTTGACAAAATTCCTGATCATTTTTCTGACTATCCACTCTGGGCAAGAATTAGAACAGGAGCAGGTTCTAAACATACTTCAAAAATATTTTCTGTTGAGCATGCAAAAAATTTTATAGCTCATGCTACTACAGCTTATAAGAAGAAGGTTGGGATCGAAGACTTTACTGTTTCTGAATATTTACCAGGTCATGATTATGCAGTGATGACCCTTTGGAAAGACGGTGAATTAGTTTTAATAAAAATGGCACATCGAGCCGCTTATTTTGGACTGCAAGGTGAAACGCCGCCTTACGTAATAAAATGCACCTATTCTCAAGAGATCAAAGACTTTGCTGTAGCAACGGTCAAAAAATTTAACCCTAAAGCCAATGGTGTCTATAATCTTGACATTAAGTTTGACAAAAATAATGAGATAGCATTAACAGAAATCAATATCGGACGTTTCTATTATAATATGCCCATTTTCAATCTAACTGGAAAAAATAATGCTTTTCAAGTATTCTTAGATGTGGCATTTGGAAATGAACATGAATATGGACTTTCTGATTGGGAAGAGAAAATTTTTATCCGAGACATGGATAATCCACCACATCTTTTTACACAGGAAGAATTTGACAACCGCGTAATCGAATTATGACGATAAATATTTTTCAAGGCAATGAACCGATCGGCGTAAAAGGAGATGTCAATGTCATTATTGATGTGATACGTGCGTTTACTACTGCTCATGTTGCTTTTAAAAAAGGTATAAAAAAGATCTTCCTGGTCAATGAAGTGGAGCATGCAATGGCCATCCGTAAAGAGAATGAAGACATCATTTTAGTTGGAGAAATTAATGCCTATCCTATCCCGGGATTTGACTTTACGAATTCTCCCTATGCTTTAGAAACAACTGAATTAAAATTGGAAGGCAAAGAGCTTGTTCAAAAAACCACGAACGGTGTAAAATCCGTTTTAAATAACCTGGATGCTGAGTACATTTTAGTTACCGGCTTTTCAAATGTCGAACCAATTATAGCCTATATTCAGTCTTTAGAAAACATCCATACCGTCAACCTTATCGCTTCTCATCCAACAGGTGATGAGGATTTAGCTTGTGCCGAATATATCAAAGCAAAACTCAACCAAGAAGATGTTTCTATTCCTTCTATGATGAAAAGGGTGAAAAATTGCGAAGCTGCTCAAAAATTTTATACCAAAGAAATGTTTGACGAAGAAGATATAAACATGGCAGCGCAGATTGATCCTAAAGCAAAATTCGTTATGGAAGTACAATGTCAGGACAATTTACCTTTCATTGAAAAAGTTTATTTAGAAAATGAATGAATTGCAGATGAAATCTATAAATTTAAACCCAACAAAAAAAGATATGCACAATAGGCATGAGTTGAATTAAATCTTAGATAAATTAATGGAGTCCAGAAACCATTCAAAACGGGGCGAAACCGAAAAGCCAAACGAGTAGGACATAAAAATCAGACTATGAATTTCAAAACAGAACAAGAAACCTTTTGGGCTGGTGATTTTGGGAATGCTTATGTTGATCGAAATAATATAAATGAAAGTATTGGACGAAGAACTGCTGTTCTTTCAAAAATCATTAGTAGAACAAAAGGAGTAAATTCCTTCCTAGAGTTTGGAGCCAACATTGGACAAAATCTTTTAGCACTTAGAAACTTAAATCCACACTGTGAATTAAGTGCGATTGAGATTAATGAAAAAGCAAGAAAAACACTACAAACAATTCCCAACACAAAAATATTTGGAGGTTCTATTTTTGATTTTGAGCCAGCGGAACTAGGTCAACATGACTTTACCTTTACTTCTGGTGTTTTGATCCATATCAATCCTGACAAGCTAAAAGAAGTATATACTAAAATGTATGAATGCTCTAAAAAATATATTTTAGTAAAAGAATATTACAATCCAAAACCAGTAGAGGTTAATTATCGTGGCCATACGGAAAGACTTTTCAAAAGAGATTTTGCAGGCGACCTGATGGATATGTATCCTGATTTAGAATTGATTGACTATAAGTTTCAATATCACAGAGATTATAATTTCCCGATGGATGATTCAACCTGGTTTTTATTAAAAAAATCGTAATAATTTTTGCATGGCAAACGTAAAAAATAATTATACCATCCTCGCTACCAAAAATGGAATCAACATTGTAGAAGATCATGAACTAGGTTATATTCATGTTGATCCACTACCTTCTTCAGAGGCTTTGACAAAACTCTATGAAGATGAATATTTCCAAATTGACAAAACGGAGTATTTTGAAAAAGCAAAGCGTGACCAAGAATGGAATGATTTAAACTTCCAAGATAAATTCACCTTTTTCGAAGAGCAAATAGGACAGAAAGGTTCTGTTCTTGATATCGGCTCTGGTTCTGGCCATTTTCTGGCTTTTGCAAAAAAAGCAGGTTGGTCATGCAAAGGAATTGAACCTTCCCCTATGGCTTGTAATTTTTCAAATGAAGAATTGGCCTTGGATGTGATCAATGGTTTTTATAATAAAGAAACTTCCAATCAATTAGGTGTTTTCGATGTCGTACACTTACGTAATGTATTAGAACATTTGCCAAACCCTCTAGAAATATTAGAACTTTGCAAGAATAATTTAAAAGACGGTGGAATAATTTGTGTCAGTGTACCGAATGATTTTTCTCCATTTCAAAAAATAGCCACGAAAGAGTTAGATGTTCCGCAATGGTGGATTGTACCCGATCATCATCTCAACTATTTCACCCCTCATTCATTAGCGCATGTTTTGGAATCTACGGGATACTCCGTAACAAGAAAAGAATCTTCATTTCCGCTAGATATGTTTTTAGTAATGGGAGACAATTATATTGGCGATAGTTCAGTAGGCAGTCAGAGTCATCAAAGGAGAAAAGCTTTCGATATTCGTTTAAGCAAATTTGACAACCAACTGAGAAGAGATCTTTACGAATTTTTTGCAGAAAAGAATATTGGCCGGGAATGCATTATATATGCGAAAAAGTAGTTTTTAATGAAAGTATTATTTTACTCCAACCAAGGACTTGCTCCTTTACACCTAGGTATTGAATTAGAAAACCTGGAACGACTAAGAGCGGAAGGGCATGAAATTTTTATTGTAAAATGCGACAATAAGTTAGGTGGTTGTTTTTTTAACCCTTGTCATAACCTAATAGGCTGTGCTATCTGTGAAGCCAGAAGTAACGTTTTCCACAATAAAATAAATATAAAAAAGGAGCAAGTTTATAAATTAAAAAACTACTCAGAAGCTGAAACAGTAGCACTTCCCCATTTTAAAAACCTAGAAGAATTATTGGACTATAAATACGAGGGAGTCTATTTAGGTCGAGGAGTCGCTTCATCGATTATCTCTTTACGAAGAGATGCAGACATCAACAGTGATAATGAAAATGCGTTTATTGATTTTCAATTGCGAATGGCCATCAATGTCTATCTCAACTTCACGCATTATATTGAAAAATTCAAACCTGACATTCTTTACTTTTTTAATGGCCGGTTTGCAGAATGTTATCCTTTGATTGGTCTTGCAGAAAAACATAATATTCCATTTACTACTATGGAAGTTTCTAGTTCAAAGCATCGTTTTGAATTATTTGAAAATAGTCTTCCTCATAGTATCAAAAAGCGAGAAGAAAACGTGGAAAAGAAATGGGCGGCATCTGACCCTTCAACCCGGAATGAGATTGCTCAAAAATGGTTTGAAGAAAAAAGGACGGGAACGATTAAAACGGGTATTGTTTATACCGGTGCTCAAAAAAACAATCAATTACCAGACAGCTTTGATTCCTCCTTAATGAATATCGCAATTTTTAATTCTTCAGAGGATGAAATGAAAGTTATCGAAGAATGGAAACTAGACCTTTATAAAACTCAAAACGAGGTCATAGAAAAAGTGGCCAAATACTTTAGTGACCAACCTAACATTCACTTTTGGCTAAGAGTACATCCTAATCTGGGTAAAGTAGACAATGCTCAGAGTCGTGGCATCAAACATTTGAAATTTAATAATCTAACCGTTATTCCTCCTCAATCAGATGTGGATACTTATGCTTTGATGCAAGCTTGTGATAAAGCCTTATCCTTTGGTTCTAATACCGGTATTGAAGCGACTTATTGGCAAAAGCCCTCCATTCTTTTCGGAAAATCTTTTTATCAAAAATTGAACTGCGTTTATCACCCCGATAGTTATGAGGCTTTATATCAATTGATATCCAATCCTGACCTCAAACCAAAACCCAAAGAAAACACTTATAAACATGGCTTTTATGTGGGTACCTATGGTCGCCCTTATAAGCATTTCGATTATGACGGAAAGTTCAATAGTCACTATCGAAAAGAAAAAATGAAACGTATTTATCCAAGGACTTTTCTTTACCTTTTTAAATATTTATACAACTTCCGAAAATGGATAAAATATAACTACATTGTGCGTCGAAAAAGTATCTTCCAATCCAGCATTTGGAAACTTAGATAGCGTACTTAATAAATCGATCTTGAAGCAATCATCCAAAAAGAAAGTTTTAATTATCACTTATTACTGGCCACCAAGTGGAGGTATTGGTGTACTAAGATCTCTTAAGATTGCAAAATATTTAAGAGATTATGGCTGGGAGCCTATCATCTATACGGCAAAAGACGCCCACTACCCTACGATCGATCCAACCAATGAAAAAGATGTTCCTGAAAATTGTACAATTCTAAAACAAAAAATCTGGGAGCCTTATCATATTTACAAATTTATTACTGGTAAAAAAAAGGATTCCAATGTCAATGACGTCTTGATGGCGATGGATCAAAAGGCCGGAATTGCACATAAGTTCTCCGTTTGGGTTCGTAGCAATTTTTTCATTCCAGATGCCAGAGCATTATGGATAAAACCTTCTGTAAAGTTTTTATCTGCTTATCTAAAAGAAAATCCGGTAGATGCGATGTTTACCTGCGGTCCTCCACATACGAATACTCGAATTGCCACCCTACTCAAAAACAAATTTGGCATTCCTTACCTCTCCGATTATCAAGACCCCTGGACACAAGTTGATTACTTCAAACAACTCCGCTTAACCAGTTGGGGCTTAAAAAAACACCAACGTTTGGAACAAGAAGCATTTGAAGCAGCGGATGCAACAACCATTGTAAGTGAGTTCTGGAAAAAAGATTTAGCAGCTATTGGTAGTCAGAATATCTCTGTCCTTTACTGGGGATATGATCCGGATGATTATAAAAACATCACGCCTGTAATTGACAAGAAACTCACTCTTTCTCATCTCGGAATTATGGGGTATGATCGAAACCCAACAGTCCTTTTTCAAGTCATCAAAGAACTGAACAAAGAACTTCTAGGTTTTGAAAATGATTTCGAATTAAAACTGGTTGGTCAAATTGATTTTTCTGTAAAAGAGGAATTTAGAAAAGCAGGCATTGAAAAAAATGTAAATTTCATTGGATCGGTTACCAGAGGAGAAGCTTTACAACTCACGTGCAATAGTAATGCACTTCTTTTATTACTCAACCAACAAGATAATGCACAAGGTCGTGTTCCTGGAAAGTTTTTCGAATACCTCGCCTCTAAAAGACCAATCATGGTTTTAGGACCTACCGATGGAGATGTAGCAATGATTACCGAAAAAACAAAACGTGGAAATTCTTTTGATTATGATGATAAGGCCGGCATCAAAAAAATGTTGACCGATTTATATAATCAATACAAATCTGGAGTCCTTAAACAATCACTAAATGAACCTATTGAGGAATACTCTCATCCTGTACTCACTGGAAAAGTAGCTGGATTATTAGATAAAATATCATCAAATTCAACTCTGCCCTAATATCATCTGATTTACCACAGCCTTCATAAAGCCTAAACCATAGCCGATCAATTGGATAAAACTAGTCAACACCGCAGTAAGGGCAACTGCGATATTTTTATTTCTCAATAAAGCATCAAAGAAAAAAAGTAACACCAAAAGTAGGATTGGAATCGCAAAATATTTGGAGATAAAAACAGCAAACAGTATTAATCCGAATAAGCCAATCGTAAAAACAGCTGGTAGTAAATGGACTAATTTCAATGCCCCTTTATTCCGTTTATGTAAGGTGATTCTAGCATAGCCAAAATTGAAAACCTGCTTGAAAAACTTCCTTAAACTCGTTCGTCTTTTATGATAAACATAGGCATCTTTCAGTAAGGCGACTGAAAATCCTTTTTTATAAATATTAATACTGAGTTCGATATCTTCTCCTGCAGCTTTAGAATCCGCGAAACGAGCACTTGGAAACCCTCCTGTCGCTTCAAAAACAGCTCTTGAAAAGCCCATATTAAAACTTCTAGGGTAAAACTTATCGACCTTCTCCCCTCCTCCACGGATGCCTCCAGTTGTAAAAAAGGAAGTCATCGAGTAATTGATCGCTTTTTGTAAAACCGTAAAACTTTCATGAGCTTTGTCCGGCCCACCAAAACAATCGACATAGTTATCTGTCAATGCCTTTTGTACGCTTTCAAAATATTGAGGAGGAATTACACAATCTGAATCCAGAAAAATACAATAGTTTCCTTTAGCTCGTTCATAGCCATAATTTCGACTAATTCCAGGTCCTGTATTTTCTTTATAAAAATATTGGATATTAAAAACGGATTGATACTTTTCTACTTGCTTATCACATCGAATAGAAGATCCATCTTCAACGATCACTACTTCAAAGTCTATTAAAGATTGCTTGGCAAGGCTCTCAAATAATTCTTCAATCTCATCAGGCCTGTTATAAACAGGAATAATAAGCGATATTTTAAGTGCTTCTTTTTCTGACATTCGACTTTAATATCCTTTATTTTTTCTTTTTCTTTTTACCTTTTGTTTTAGTTGACTTAGTTGGTTTTAACCGTTCTTGTTTTTTTGTTCGTGCAACAGGTTTTATCTTTTCTTGCTTCACTATTTTTTCTGGCTCCGGTTTATCCATTTCTTGCTTTAGGTAGTAACCAATAAAGCCTAACAATCCAAAAATTATTAACAAGGAACAAATCATGGATAGTGTTGCTCCTATCGAATAACTTTTAGGTTCAAACTTAAACTCTATGGTGTGGCTTCCAGAAGGAACACGAAGCGCTCGAAGTACATAATTAGCACGTAAATGATCAACCTCTTTGCCATCGACATAGGCATTCCATCCTTTATCCGGACCATACCATACTTCTGAAAATATAGCTAATTGATCTGAATTAGTATTGGAGGAATAAGTAATATGATTAGGTTTATAATCGGTTAACTGAATCGTACCATTTTTCTGAACGTTCAATCCTGATAGTTGAGCTGCAAAATCATTATGAATTATAGCCGTTTCTTTCGGGTTAATTCCTTTTATTCCATCTATTTCCTCATTTGGGGTGTTTACCATATTGTAAGCACTCACAAACCAGGCATTTCCATTTATATGCGGATTCGAAATTGGAGTATCGTTATTATAAATGAGGTATTTCGTATTCAGCATATTGAAAGTAGAAAGCGAACCCATCGCATTTTGAATATCGGCTAGCGACGTCGCCTGCTGCATTCTAGTTGCAAGCCCTTGAGCCTCTGGCAAAATATACTGATGGAGTATATCTTGATATCGCTGTAATTTAGCGGGATGGTAACCGGCCAGATTATTATGATAGTACGAGGTCATCGAAGTCGAATTAGTAAGGTTTACCGCTCCGCTTATTCCTGATGTTATATCAAAAACACGGTAATTACTTTGATCTTTTAAAATGACTTCATCTACAGGTCTTGGTGCTGTAGCATTTTTATATGTTTTTGGATTAACAAAATCATCATTGTTTAAATAATTTCTATTGATCGTCCAAAGATCTCCAACAATCAGTATTCCTAATCCGGCGAAGAGGATAGTTTGATTAAGTTTATTTTTTAAAAAGAACCAAATCAAAGCAGCAGCAGCAAGGATTAATAAAAAGGATCGCCATGAATCGCCGCTCATCATTTCCATCCTTGATTTCTTTATAGCTTCCAAATTAAATTGCTGTGGATATTGCTTCGCATAAGCCAAATCCTGCGCTGTTGAAAAATCAAAGAAGGAGCCTCCTGCCAATGCAAAAAACAAACAGATTGATCCAACGATCCCTGCCGAGATATATAAAGAGAGTAATGCATATTCTTTCGTAATTTTCCCTTTAATCATATCATTTAATCCCAAAAACCCAAGTATAGGTACCATAAAGGTAACCACCGTCAAGGCAGAGTTGGGCGTCCTGAATTTATTAAACATTGGAACTAAATCATATAGAATACCGTGCAGCCAATGATTTTTTCCCATTGATATCAAAGAGATAAAAATCACACCTGCTAACAGCCACCATTTGACCGGTCCCTTAACGACTAATAATCCAAATAAAAAGAGGAAAAATACAATCGCCCCATAATAGGCTGGGCCCGCTGTGCCTTCCGTATTAGGTCCCCAATAATCAGCACCACCGCCACCAACAACTCCAGGAATAAATGTAGCAACTAAATCCATATATCCATTACTCCATCGCGTAGCATATGGATAATCTAATCCTGATACATTACTACTCGTCTGGGGGGCATTCGCATCAACTGCTAAAATGGGGTCACCACGCATAGTATCTTGCCCATATTCGTAACTTGGCAATAATTTACTCGCACTTGAACCTATTGCTATCGCTGCACCGACTAAGAGATATAAGGTCGCTTTTCCAAAAGAAACAAGGTCTTTTTTTATAATGTGGTTTATTAATTCAAAAAGGCCATAGAACAATAGAGTCAAAAAGAAATAATAAGTCATTTGGACGTGATTCGCATAAAGGTTTATCGCTAAACCAAGCGCGAAAACAATTCCTCCTAACAAATACTTTTTCTTAAAGGCCAGCACTACCCCTGCTGTTATTAAGCCAAAGTAAAATATCGATTTAATTTTGGAAACATGACCAGCATTATATAACACATAATGATTGGTGGACAAACCAAAGGCTAATGCTCCTATCATACTCAGCCAGGGATTTACACCCAGTAGCACCAACATAATATAGAAAACCATCATCGCTGCGAAAAACATCCCAATCGGTCTTGCGATAAATAATCGAGAACCTTTTTCTACCCACTTCGTCATATTTTGTTTCTGGGATCCATCAATTTGATAGGTAGGCATGCCACCAAATATCGTATTGGTCCACATGGTTCGAACGCCGGATTCCGCTTCATAATTTTCTATTTCCTGCAAATTTGCTCTTGCTCCTACTATATCATGAGACTGTTCTACTTTCCCTTCTATTTGTGCTGTAAAATAGACCGAATTTACTATTAGAAATACAAAGAAGGCTATTATGTGCGGGATTCCTTTTTTAATGATTGTGTTTGCTGACATATCTAGTATAGCTATAGCTTAATTAATGACACAAATTTAACTTTTTTATTAATCTTTAAAACTCAAGGGCACTTTTCTA
>CAYXQH010000065.1:0-15467 GCA_964467425.1 uncultured Saprospiraceae bacterium | reverse complement strand
CTATCATTCCGCGAGCGTAGCGAGCGGCGGCCTACTTAAAAGCTAACTTAATAATATCTTCTTGCTGCTTATCATGCGCTTTTTTGAAGCCTGTTGCTGGTGAAGCACTGGCTTTACGCGTGATTGCTTTCACAAATGCGCCTGGAAAATTCATTGCCATATGGCTCCATGCCCCCATGTTTAATGGTTCTTCCTGTACCCAAATTGCTTCCGCATTTTTATAGCGTTTCAATACTTTCGCTATTTGTTTTTGTGGGAGTGGATATAATTGTTCGACACGTACGATAGCTACATCAGCCCGTTTATCATTTTCTTTTTTCGCCAATAAATCGTAGTAAATTTTTCCAGTACAGAAAAGAACACGTTTTACTTTTTTCAATTTAGAAGGCGTTACGCTGGCATCATCTAAAAGCTCTTGAAACTTTGATCCGGTTTCAAAGGCAGTGAAGTCAGACATGCATTTTGGATGACGAAGCATCGACTTTGGTGACATCACGATCAATGGTTTTCTAAATGGCCGAGCCAATTGTCGCCGCATTAAATGGAAAAAATTTGCTGGAGTGGTCACATTCGCCACTGTCATATTGTATTCCGCACATTGCTGAAGAAAACGCTCCAATCGTGCACTTGAATGCTCAGGTCCCTGACCTTCGTAGCCATGTGGTAAAAGCATTACCAAACCACTCATTCGTTGCCATTTACTTTCAGCTGCTGAGATATATTGATCGACAATCGTTTGAGCGCCATTATAAAAGTCTCCAAATTGTGCTTCCCAAATGACTAAATCATTAGGCGTAGCCATCGAGTACCCATATTCAAAACCAAGCACCCCAAATTCAGAAAGTAGCGAATTAAAAATTCGGAACTTCCCTTGGGTTTTACTCAAACCATCGAGTCGATTAAATTCTTCAAAGGTTTTTGTATCATTAAAAATAGCATGTCGATGTGAGAAGGTTCCTCGTTTCACATCCTGCCCACTCATTCGAATATTTTTCTTTTCCAGTAAGATCGAACCGTAGGCTAATAATTCTGCCATTGCCCAATCCAGTTTATTTTCGTCTAATATTTTTTGCTTGCCTTTTAGCAAACGTGAAACTTTACTCAACGGATTTAGATCTTTTGGAATCGTCATTAAATGCTTCACCACTTTTTTGACTGTGGTTTTAGCAATTCCTGTTGCTGGTGACGTTTCAAAATCTTTAGGATCAGCTGTTTTTTTCAACTTCCTCCAGGCAAGTTCTGGTTCCTGATATTTATACGGTAATGGTTTTTGTTTAACTGAATCTAATCGCGCTTGGAGATTATTCCAAAAATCTTTTTCCAATTGTTCTGCTGCCCCTTCACCTAATGCTCCACTTTCAATTAATTTTTGAGAATAAATTTTTCTTGGATCATCATGCGATTTTATAAACTCATACATCTGAGGCTGCGTAAACTTCGGATCATCCCCTTCATTATGGCCATGCTTTCGATAACAAACCATATCGATAAAAACGTCATTATTAAAAAGCTGTCGATATTCTGTAGCAAGCTCCACTGCAAATATAACCGCATCAGGATCATCGCCATTCACATGAAATACTGGTGCTTGAACTAAACTAGCAACACCTGTACAGTAAGTCGAAGATCGAGCATCATCAAAATCAGTTGTAAATCCAATTTGGTTATTGATGACAAAATGGATGGTACCTCCGGTATAATAACCTTCCAACTGACTCATCTGAACGGTCTCATAAGCGATTCCCTGTCCTGCAATTGCTGCATCACCATGAATTAAGATGGGAAGAATTTTATCATAGTCACTTTTGTATAAAATATCTGCCTTTGCTCTTGCAAAGCCTTCCACTATAGTATTAACCGACTCCAAGTGAGAAGGATTCGGTGCAAGCTTCAAATGAATCTTTTTCCCGTTAATGGTTTTTACTTGTGATGAAAAACCAAGATGATATTTTACATCACCATCACCAAAGCTTAAATCTGGAACTGCCGTTCCTTCAAACTCATTAAATATTTGCTCATAGGTTTTCCCCATGATATTAGCCAATACATTTAAACGACCTCTATGCGCCATACCAATGACGACCTCTTCCACATTATCATCTGCCGCCGTATTTATAATTGCATCCAGCGCAGCAATTGTCGTTTCCCCACCTTCGAGTGAAAATCTTTTTTGTCCAACATATTTGGTGTGCAAGAAACTTTCAAACCCAACTGCTCCATTCAACTTCTCCAAAATCCTCTTTTTCTTTTCTATACTTAACCCATAATCGTTTCCTTGAACACGTCCCTCAATTTTCTTACGAAGCCACATCCGCTTTTCACGGTTTTCAATATGCGCTACTTCGACCCCCATATTACCGCAGTATAATTCATTTAAGCGATCTAAGATTTGCTGAAGAGTTGCATTTTTCAATCCAATCTCCTCTCCGGCAATAAAAACCTCCTTCAAATCTGATTCAGAAAGATTATAATCATTAAGATCTAGATGTGGCGCTCGGTCGCGTCGTTGCCTAATTGGATTTGTCGTAGAAAGTAAGTGTCCTCGACTTCGAAATCCGTGAATAATAGAAAGCACTCCAAATTCTTTAGGACTCACAGCAGTGGTGCTGTGTCCATTTGAACTACCATTTGTGCTTTTTCCATTGGATCCATTTTTATTGGAAGCAAATTCAAAGCCCTGGAAGAACGTTCGCCAGCCATCTTCGACCGAAGCCGGGTCTTGGCGATACTTATTATACATGGATTCAATAAAGGTAGGATGTGCGTTAAATACGTAAGAATAATCGCTCATTGGATCGTCTTTTACTGTTTAAATTTCACTAATAGTTATAAATAGGTAATTAGTGAAACGTTTTAAAAAACCAATTGTTTCTTGAGAATTTTTGCAATAATGAGGTAAGGGTCTTCACCTTTTTATACTTTTCGCCGTAAATATCGTAGATTTTTTATAAACATACCCTATTTAAAGCGATGATTTGCAGCTTAATTGAAAAATATTTTAGTATAAATGTTTCATATTCAGTACAAAATCCCTAAATTTGCACTCCGAAATAAAAAATTATATTTAAAAAGATATGGCACAGCATCAATCAGCAAAGAAAAGAATTCGTCAGGACGCCGTTAAGCGTGTTCATAATCGATACTACAAAAAGGCTACTCGTACAGCTATCAAGAAGTTAAGAGAGATGGAAGACGCAGGAGAAGCTAAAAAATTTTTTCCTAAAGTAGCGAGTATGATCGATCGTTTAGCAAAGAAAAATACCTGGCACAAAAATAAAGCATCTAATCTTAAAAGTAAATTAGCGAAATTCGTTAACGCGCTTTAATAGATTTTCGAATTGCTTCCAAAAAGTGTATTCTGCAACAGCGGGATACACTTTTTCTGTTATATCTTTTTTAAAATCCCTACCCTGAATTAAATTTTCCCTATCTTTGTAAACGAACGCACATTCGTTTTTTATATTTAATACTTATGCCAAAATTTCATTCACTAATCGTAAAAGATATCCGTAGAGAAACAGAAGATGCTGTTTCTGTCGCTTTTGAGGTTCCAGAAGATTTAGCCGATGACTTTAAATTTATTCAGGGTCAGTATTTGACGTTAAGAGTTGATCTTAAAGGAGAAGAAATCCGGAGAAATTATTCTGTTTGTGTAAGTCCATTGGACGAAGAGTTGCGAGTTGCAATTAAGCAGGTCCCTTTTGGAAAGTTTTCAACCTTTGCCAATCAGGTATTACAGATTGGTGACACGCTTGATGTCATGACACCGATGGGACGATTTTATTCGGAAGTAAAACCGGGACAACAAAAGCAATATGTTGGTTTTGCTGGAGGAAGTGGAATCACGCCAGTTATTTCTATTTTGAAAACCGTTTTACAAACAGAAGCAGAAAGCACCTTTACCTTGTTTTATGGAAATCGAGGATTTGATTCAATTATATTTAGAGAAGATATTGAAGCTTTGAAAAACGAATTCATGGATCGGCTGACCGTTCACCATGTCTTTAGTGAAGAACGATTAGAATCTCCTTTATTTAATGGATATATTTCTACTGAAAAAACACTCCAATATGCTAAGCTGCTTTTCGATGCTAAAAAGATTGATGAGTTTTTCATCTGTGGCCCAGAGCCGATGATGTTAGCCATTCGTGAAGGTTTGGAATCTTTAGATATTGAAAAATCTAAAATCCATATCGAACTATTTACTTCTCCAGATAAAAAACCAGTTCAAAAGAAAACAGCGCAAATCACTAAACCTGCTTTTGATCCAACCAAAGCTAGTAAGGTGACGATTCGTCTGGATGGTGATTATATTGAATTTCCACTAGCTTATGACGGCGACTCCGTCCTTGACGCTGCACTAAAAGAAAATGCTGATTTACCCTATGCCTGTAAAGGTGGTGTCTGTTGTACCTGTCGAGCGAAGCTGATCGAAGGCGAAGTAGAAATGGAAGTCAATTATGCGCTTGAGCCAGAGGAAGTCGAAGCTGGATTTATTCTAACTTGCCAGTCACATCCCCGAACCGAAAAGATTGTCGTTGATTTTGATGAGAAGTAAGGCATTCACTTCTCACCTATCATCCATCACCTTTGTAATATATGTCTAAAACTAAAAAGCAACTTGTCTTTGAAGCAGCAGCAAATCTCTTTATGGAGAAGGGTTATCTGGCTGCCTCTATGCGAGAATTGGCAGAGCGGGTTGGTTTAGAACAAGCTTCAAGTTTGTACAATCACTTGAAATCAAAGGAAGAAGTGCTTCGGAAAATCTGTCTTGAAAATGCAGATAAATTTATCACAGGTATTTCGACTATTGAAGCAAGTTCGAAAAACCCTATCGGACAAATCAAAGCATTAATTCACCTTCACATTTCTATAGCGACTGAAGATCCAACCTCCGTCACTGTATTCAATGATGAATGGCGGCATTTGAGCGAACCATTTTTGAGCGACTTTTTAAATAAACGAAAAGACTACGAAAATAGATTCAAGGCGATCATCGAATCAGGCATTCAGGATGGGTCCTTTAAGCAAATCGATCCAAATGTAGCTTTGTATACCATCTTGACATCTATTAGATGGATTCATTATTGGTACAAACCTTCCCGAAAACTTTCTATTGAAAAATTAGAGTCGGACATTTTCACACTACTGCTAGACGGCTTAAAGCTTAACTAAAAGACCTCCAAGATTTTTATCTCCTTATCATTAAAGGTAAACGTATCACCTGCTTTCTTCTGGAGAATTTCCTGCGCAAGTGGGGCTTGAGGTGAGATGACATAAAACTTTTGTCCTTCCACTTCTACCCTTCCGGCACTGATCGCTATAAAATAATTAGCTAAGCGTGTTTTCACCACAGCACCAAAAGTAACTTTATCAAAAATCTTTTCCGGATTAATACGCTTAAGTTGATCTCTAACATTTGTGGCTTGCGCTAATTGTCGAGCATATTTATCGCGTTCCATATGCATCATCGCACGACCTGTTTCAAACTTATCTCCAGCGCTACTTTTCGTTTCATTATTAGCGCTGTTTTGCATATCAGTTGTCATCTTATCTAACACACCGACTTTCTCATTCATGAGTTCTGCACATTGATAGAGCAAGGATTTTTTTATAGCTACTTGATCTGACATTTTTATATTGTAATAGATTTAATCAAAATTCAAAAGAGGTTTATCATGAGCCGACAAACCTCTTTAACTGGTTTTTAATTTTTACAAATAGAAAACCTTTCGCTTATTATTCTTTTTTATAAACTGCTGTATGGTATCCCAAAGGTATCCCCTTCATCAATCTTACCGGATTGGATTCCTTTTTTGAACCAACGCATTCTCTGTTCAGAAGTACCATGGGTAAAAGAGTCAGGTACTACATAACCTCTGGATTGTTTTTGAATTCGATCGTCACCAATTGCATGTGCAGCATTCAAGGCTTCTTCCAAATCACCTTCTTCCAATATATCATTCATCTGCTGTGCATGGCGTACCCAGACTCCAGCCAAATAATCCGCATTTAATTCTAGTCGAACCGACCATTGATTAAACACGGTTTTGCTTTCAGTTCTTCGCTTTTGGTCAACAATCGCTGTTAGCCCTAATTGATTTTGAACATGATGCGCTACTTCGTGTGCCACTACATAAGCCATTGCAAAATCACCCGGTGCTTTAAATCGAGTTTTCAATTCTTGATAAAAAGAAAGATCGATATACACTTTATCATCTCCCGGGCAATAAAAAGGTCCGGTTGCAGCACTTGCTCGTCCACAAGCGGAAGCTACTTGTCCAGAGAATAATACCAAGACAGGTTCTCTATATTGAGTATTTAATTGCTCTCTAAATAATTTATTCCATACATCCTCCGTTTGCTTCAAAACAACTTTTACAAATTCCCCTAATTCATCATCTTGACCTGCCGTTTGTGTCTGTTGCTGTTGAGGTGCCGGTTGAGAATGTTGAGCCTGATTCATGACATCCTGTGGATCTCCACCCATGAACATGACTAATAAAGCAATGAGTAAGGTGCCAATACCGACTCCTGCAGCTCCTCTCTTCATTGCACGTCCTCTTCGGTCATCAACATTTTGGCTTCTTTCTTTATCTTGCCAACGCATAGTTTTTATTTTAAATTTGAAAATTGAGTTTTAACAATCTAATTCCAAAAGTAATACAATTTGAACTTTTACAAGGTAAAAAGCGCATATTTCACTTTTCCTTAAATAAAAAAGCCTGATCCTCTTTGAAAAGAATCAGGCATTTTATGTTTTCTATACTAGTTTTTAAAAGAATAACTACTCTTTCATACCGACATACGTCATTGTAAGATCGCTGGTAGAATAATTAACGGTTATTGCTCCATCAGCAACATAATACTTAAAGGTAAAACCAGCCGCCCCAGAATTAGTCGTCCCTGTGGTTAGCTCTCCATTTTCACTTTTTACCAAATCAACTTCAAATGTTGGCGTATGTTCGCTAATTACAGATACGGTATTTGCATCAACCTCTGTAATAGATAGCATATAATTTTCAGCAGATTCTACAATTGTTTCAGCACCTGCCGTAATCGTGGCATCTGTACTCATAAATGTCCCGGTAACTTGTGAAGCAATTGTCCCCCCTGCAGCACTTTCTTTTCCGCAAGATGTAATAAAGACCATAGCACAAAGGCTTATAGCCAATAATGTTTTTAGATTTCTCATTGTACTTTAAATATTATTGATGAACGAAATTGAATCTATGCTTTCACTAAGGCGTAAATTCCTTTGAAAAACCACAGAAGAAGGGGGATTAAGCGTCTTTTTAAAAGAAGCGCTCTATATACATTTTCAAAAAGTATACCGTCATTTAGTTAAATCCTACATGAATTAATGAACAATACGAACAAATGTTCGTTTTTACTTTGAATCAATCGTTTAAAGCCTTATTTTTGTTCGTATATCCTAGTTTTAAATAAATCATTATGGCAGATATAAATAGCTTAGAAAAGAAGTTTCAAGATACCGTTGATGCTGAAATTAAAATTGAACCTAAAGATTGGATGCCGGATGCCTATCGCAAAACCTTGATCCGTCAGATTTCTCAGCATGCGCATTCAGAAATAGTCGGGATGCTACCTGAAGGAAACTGGATTGGTCGGGCGCCTTCTTTAAGAAGAAAAGTTGGACTTTTAGCTAAAGTGCAAGATGAAGCGGGGCATGGACTCTATTTGTATAGCGCCTGTGAAACGTTAGGTATTGAACGAAAGGAGTTATTCAATCAGCTCAACACAGGAAAAGCTAAATACTCTAGTATTTTTAATTACCCAACAACTACTTGGGCAGATATCGGTTCGATTGGCTGGTTAGTAGATGGTGCTGCCATTATGAATCAGGTTATGTTATGTCGTACTTCTTATGGTCCTTACGCCAGAGCAATGGTTCGGATTTGTAAAGAAGAAAGTTTTCATCAACGCCAGGGATATGAGATTCTTTTGACTCTGAGTAAAGGATCAGAGGAACAGAAAGCGATGCTTCAGGAATCTGTCAACCGTTGGTGGTGGCCTGCATTGATGATGTTTGGACCTAGCGATAAAGAGTCGACGCATTCTGCTCAATCTATGAAGTGGAAAATAAAACGTAAAACAAATGATGAGCTGCGTCAACAGTTTGTAGATATCAGTATTGGGCAAGCGAAAGTTTTGGGTGTTACTTTACCGGACCCAGATTTAAAATGGAATGAGGAAAGAGGACATTACGATTTTGGGGAGATTGACTGGGAGGAGTTCTGGAATGTAGTAAAAGGTAATGGTCCTTGCAATAAAGAAAGAATTGCTGCACGAATAAAAGCGGATGAAGAAGGACAATGGGTCCGCGATGCAGCTACCGCCTATGCTGAAAAACAACAAAAACGAAAAGCGGAAAATTCTAAAGTAGCATAATAAAAGACAATTCAATATTTATGAAAAACTGGCCACTCTGGGAAGTATTTGTAAGAAGCAAACAAGGTTTACATCACAAACATGTTGGAAGCCTTCATGCTGCAGATGAAAAAATGGCAATTCAAAATGCCCGCGATGTATACACCCGAAGAAATGAAGGCGTCAGCCTTTGGGTCGTCGAATCTAAACACATCCATGCTTCCAGTCCAAGCGAAAGTGATGAGCTTTACGATCCCGCAAATGACAAAGTTTACCGCCATCCAACATTTTATGATTTACCCGATGAGTTGGAACATATATAAGACAGGGGTGAAAGGGTGAAAGGGTGAAAGGGTGAAAGGGTGAAAGGGTGAAAGGGTGAAAGTAAGTATTCAAATAAAAATTTAGCAAGTTTCAAACAGAACTTCGACAACTTGCTAGCTTGCTAACTTAAATACATAGATGGATAATAATCGTTTAAATTACGTTTTACAAATTGCAGATAATGCTTTAATCCTTGGACATCGTCTAAGTGAATGGTGTGGTCATGGTCCTATCCTCGAGCAAGATATTGCACTGACAAATTTTGCGCTGGATTTTATTGGTCAGGCGCGTAGCTTATATCAATATGCTGCAGAAATAGAGGGCAATGGAAAAACGGAAGACGATCTGGCTTATTTACGTACAGGTACACAATTCAAAAATGCCCTTTTAGTGGAACAGCCAAACGGGCATTTTGGAAAAACTATAGTTCGACAGTTTCTATTTGATGCTTATAATTATGCTTTCTATAAAGCGCTTTTAAATAGCAAAGATGAAACCTTAGCTGCCATTGCAGAAAAGTCTTTAAAAGAAGTGACTTATCATCTACGTTTTAGTTCCGAATGGGTGATCCGATTGGGAGACGGCACCGAAGAAAGTCATCAAAAAATGCAAGAGTCTCTTGATCTTCTATGGACTTATACTGGTGAGCTTTTTGAAAAAAATGAAACGGATCAAGCTGCTCAGGAGGCAGGTATTGGTGCTGACCTTTCTAAAGTAAAAATCTTTTGGGATGGAAAGGTCACGGAGATTTTAAAAATGGCAACGCTTCAAAAACCTGAAGACGGGTGGATGCAAAAAGGCGGAAAGCAAGGTCGACATTCTGAACACCTCGGTTACATTCTTTCTGAAATGCAGTATATGCAACGCACCTATCCTGGTCTTGAATGGTAGAAAAGATTTAAGAATTATGGTTGCTTCAGCTGAACAAATTTGGGAAATACTAGAAAAAGTCTCTGATCCGGAGATTCCGGTACTTTCTGTTTTAGACCTAGGCATTGTGCGGGATGTAAAAATAAATGGAGAAGAAGTCGAAATCATCATCACGCCTACGTACTCTGGTTGTCCTGCCATGAATATGATCGAAGTCAATATCAAAGCTGTTTTACAAGAACAAGGTTTTCATCCAATAAAGGTGACTACTATTTTAAGTCCGGCCTGGACGACTGAATGGATTTCCGAAGCTGGTCGAACAAAATTAAAAGAGTACGGTATCGCTCCTCCTGTAAAAGGATCGTATGATAAAAATGCTTTATTTTCTGCAGAACGTGTGGTAGAATGTCCGCATTGTAATTCCAGTAATACTAAAATGATTAGCCTATTTGGTTCAACAGCTTGCAAATCTTTATACAAATGCAATAGTTGTTTGGAACCTTTTGATTACTTTAAGTGCCATTAGAGAACAAGGGGTTAAGCGATTAAAGAGAGTTAAGCTTTTTTCTTAACTACCTTAACCCTCCTTAACGATCTTAACCAGTTTAACAAATTATACATATGTCTTCTATCCTTTTTGAAATTAACGACGGTGTGGCGAAAATCACCCTCAATCGACCTGACGTTTATAATAGTATAAATCAGGAGATGGCTTTTTCGTTCCATCAAAAACTGGACGAATGTGCTAGTAATGATGCAGTCCGTGCTGTTTATATAACCGGCGCTGGAAAAGCATTTGGTGCAGGCCAGGATCTACAGGAAGTCATCGACCCCAATGGGCCAAAACTTTCAGATATTGTTTCTAAACATTACAACCCAATTATTGAGCGGATCAGAAATTTAGAGAAACCAGTTGTTGCTGTTGTAAATGGCGTAGCCGCAGGAGCAGCAGCGAATATTGCTTTGGCTTGCGATATCGTCATAGCGAAAGAGTCAGCTACTTTTATTCAGGCATTTAGTAAAATAGGCCTGATTCCGGACAGTGGCGGAACGTTCTTTTTACCACGATTGATCGGCATGCAAAAAGCAAGTGCTTTAATGATGCTTGGAGATAAAGTAAGTGCGGAGGAGGCAGAAGCTATGGGTATGATTTATAAGTCCTATCCAGATGATGAATTTGAAGATGCTGCTATGATCATTATTAAAAAACTAGCAAGCATGCCCACCAAAGGTTTAGCTTTCACAAAAAAACTATTAAACCAATCTTATTCTAATAACTTAAGTCAGCAATTGGAACAGGAAGGCATTATTCAAACTCAAGCGGGACAAACGGAAGATTATAGTGAAGGCGTGAATGCCTTTTTAGAAAAAAGAAAACCTTTATTTAAAGGTAAATAAACATACTCAACGAAATTCTCCATGAAAAAAATCGGCGTAATAGGAAGTGGATCAATGGGAAGCGGAATTGCTCAAGTCGCAGCGACTGCTGGACACGAAGTTTTTTTGTTCGACAACAATCCGGAAGCTCTAAGCAAAGCATCTGCTAAACTTCAAAAAATCCTTAATCGACTTGTTGAAAAAAAGCGTATCACAGATGCGGAAGCCAAAGCTATTTTTGGTAGAATATATCTGGTCGAAAACCTTTCCGCTTATAAAGAATGTGGCTTAGTGATCGAAGCCATAATTGAAAATTTGGACATTAAAAAATCTGTATTTCAAAAAGTCGAATCTATCGTTGAGGAAGATTGCATTCTTGCGACAAACACTTCTTCGCTCTCTGTAGCATCTATTGCCTCTGCCTGCGAAAAACCGGAACGTGTGATCGGCATCCATTTTTTCAATCCAGCACCATTAATGAAATTAGTCGAAATCATTCCGGCTATCCAGACCAGTTCGGCGACTTTAGAACAAGCTCAATCGATGATCGACAGCTGGGGTAAACTAACGGTGATTGCAAAAGACACGCCTGGATTTATTGTCAATCGTGTTGCTCGTCCGTTTTATGGAGAAGCACTTCGAATTTATGAAGAAGGTATTGCTGATCCGGCAACGATCGACTGGGTGATGACCGAATTAGGTGGCTTCAGAATGGGCCCTTTTACCCTGATGGACTATATTGGAAATGACATCAATTATACCGTGACAGAAACGGTTTTCAAAGCTTTTTATAATGATCCTCGTTACAAGCCTGCTTTCACTCAAAAACGCTTGTCTGAAGCAGGTTACCTTGGTAGAAAATCTGGTCGTGGTTATTACAATTATGCAGAAGGAGCAGAAAAACCGGAACCAAATAAAGATAAAGATTTGGGAAACAAAATCCTTTGGCGTATTTTAGTCATGCTAATTAATGAAGCGGCGGATGCCTTGTATTTAAATGTCGCCAGCCGTGATGATATAGACATGGCGATGGAGAAAGGCGTGAATTATCCAAAAGGCTTACTTCAATGGGCAGATGAAAAAGGCATTAAAAAATGTGTAAAAGCATTAGATAAGCTTTACGACATGTATCACGAAGATCGGTATCGCTGCAGTCCGCTTTTAAGAAAAATGAAAAAGGAGAAAAAAACCTTTTATACGAAAAAAGAATCCATAGTTTAGATGGCAACTATTAATTTCACATATGCGCTTAAACGATTTTATCCTGACCTCAACTCCATTGAGGTAGAAGCTACGGATGTCAATGAAGTCGTTCAAACTATTGACAAAACATTTCCAGGCATTAAAGGCTACTTACTAGATGATCAGGGAAGCTTGAGAAAACATGTCAATATTTTTGTTGACGGCTCCTTAATCAATGACCGTACTACCCTACTCGACAAGATCACAAAAGACAGCGAAGTTTATATTATGCAAGCACTTTCCGGAGGGTAGTTCTCTCCGCTAAGTATTTTTTAGAAATATTCACAGGATACGCAGAGACTTTTTCATCATCTTATTTAAACTGCGATAACTATGTCTAAAAACCTGCTCTTTCTAAGCACTCGAAAAGGCCTAATCATTTATAAAAAATCAACTACATCCTGGGACTATCACAGCACCCACTTTCTTGGCATCCCTGTAACGATTGCCTATATCGATGAAACAACGAACACTTGGTGGGCTTGCCTGGATCACGGACACTGGGGAATTAAATTGCACAAATCAATTGACGGTGGAACTAATTGGGAAGAAATAGACGCACCAAAATATCCGGAGGGTTTAAATATAAAAGACGAAACACCAGCTACGAATAAATATATCTGGGCTTTTAGGAATGGAGGACGTAAGGATAAATTATTTGCAGGTACTATTCCTGGTGGGCTTTTTCAAAGTCTGGATAATGGGCAAAGTTTTCAATTAAACGAATCACTCTGGAATCATCCCTCTCGTGTAGAACATTGGTTTGGTGGAGGCTTCGATCATCCTGGGATTCATTCTATTGTAATTGATCCAAAAAATCCAGCACATTATTATGTTGGTATAAGCTGTGCTGGTGTCTTCGAAACAAGCGATGATGGCGATACCTGGATCGTTAGAAACGACGGACTTCGTGCAGACTTCTTACCTGATCCTTTTGCAGAAGTTGGCCATGACCCACATTTATTACTAGCTTGCCCAGCCCATCCGGAAGTTATGTGGCAACAAAATCATTGTGGCATTTTTCGCTCAACAGATGGGGCTAAATCCTGGAATGATGTAAGTCAAAAAAATGGGCCTGCGAACTTTGGCTTCACCATTGCTGTTCATGAAACAAATCCTGACCAAGCCTGGGTCGTTCCTGGTATAAGTGATGTCACCCGAACACCAATTGATCAGTCTCTAGTTGTTTGTCGAACGGATGATGGTGGAAAAAACTGGATCGAACAACGGGACGGATTACCGCAAGGCACTTCTTTTGACATTGTTTATCGGCATGGTTTAGACATCACTGGCGACACACTGGTTTTTGGTACAACAACAGGCAATCTTTTTCTTTCAGAAAATCTTGGTGACAACTGGACTTGCATTAATCACTTTTTACCTATGGTGCATGCCGTCTGCTTTGGGCATATTTAATTACCATCTATTATTCTTGACGAACTACTATAGGAACATAGCCGTATTCTAAACCAGCCGGTGGTTTTACAATCAGGGCATCATCCAATGATAAAAGCGAACCCCCACTTGGAGGTTCCATATATTCCTTGTCAATCGTCCATTCTTTATGAATTTTTTCAACAAATCGCTGAAGTTCATTCTTTTTTTCATTACTAAAATTAAAATGCTGTAAAGAAGGCTGGTCGATAAAACGATACCATTTATACGTTACAACTGACCCGTCATTCAATGTAGCGGTATATGAGTTATCTAAAGCACTTGAGATCTTCCATACACCAGTTGCTGGTGCTACATAGGCTTGACCTTTAATATCAGCTCTAAAAGCTTTATCTAAAAGACCAGTCAATTTGGGTACTTCACTTCTGATTATCGGAACATATTCATCTCCCTTACTTTTAAAGTATTGCGGAAATTGACCCGGTGGTGAATCGGCTCCCTTATCCCATTGTATACCCCAGGCATTTTCATTTGGAAATATAGTTGATCGCGCCACATCATTTAAGCCTTTTATATTTTTATCCTGATGCTTATAATATGCGTTGTTAGCTCTTAATTTTGGTCTGAAACCTTTATCTACAAAAGAGCCTATAGTAGCGCTCCCTCCTTTTCTCCATGCTTCTGTCGAATTAAACAAAGCATCTTTTGAATAGAGTTTCAAATCCCTTACTAGTATTGAACGATTTTCGCTATCCACAGGAAAATAGAGAGGAGGAATCTTTGTATATTCGATTCCATTTTTGTCGGTCCCTGTAAAATAAGGAACGGTATTTATTTCCATAGCAGCTGAACCTGAACCAAGACTAGCTAATTTTGTATCCAGCCCTTTTCCAATATTATAAGATTCATCAAAGACTGAAGCAATTCGACTCCAGGCATCCGGAATAAAAAATGCAACTGGTCCTTTAAAATTTTTCGAATTCATAAACAAGGTCCAACTATTTCCACCTGTTGGAGTGCGATTGACAGGAGGTCTTGCATTGGTAGAAGCAAAAATTACTCGCTGTGCAATTTGAGCACTAACAGAACGATCCGCAGGATGCATCACATTATAGAGTTCCGTTGATTTACCATCTTCCGATATCCAGTAAATTTTATCTTTCCATAAATCTATTTGAATCTTTATTTTGCGACTCTCATCATATAAATGTATAGACCATTCGTCTCTGTTCTTTTCTGTAAAATTAAATCTTACTTTGCCATTCTTATCCAGCTCTACCCAGTTTTTCCCTTCTTTTCTTATAAACTCCCCCTCATAAGTTGATTCTGCTAAAGGCAAAGCCATCCAGGTGTATCCTATTAACTCGCCATTAGGATTACCTTTAAATGTCAAAGCATCCGGTGGAATAAGAAGGCGATTACTCAATTGCGCTATTCCCATTTTGTTCTCAGCCAGAGGCGTATTACTACTAAAAAACGACCATCCCGGCGAAGCCATTTGATAATCGTAACATTGTGACACCCCATTAATACTAAATTTTGGGACACCGGTTTTGAAATGAACACTGCTCCAATACCCTACTCCACCTTCTATTGTTTGAAAAACATCGCGATAGGTAGGAGCTCGTTCCGGCCAATTATCCCTAGCAACAGTACCAACCGGACACAAAGGTATACGATCATTGTCTGAGTTATCAGGTGTAAGCCATATAGAAGGCAAGCCAATTTGAAAGGCATAAAGTGGCTTGGACACCAGGGGCCAAACAGAGGTATAAAAGCCTACTCCTGCATTATAGTTCACTAGTTCATTTTGAGTTGAAATACTAAAACCTAAATAACCGTGTAGACCATTGTATCCATCTTGAGGT
>CAYXQH010000064.1:0-15562 GCA_964467425.1 uncultured Saprospiraceae bacterium | reverse complement strand
ATCCAATTCGATTTAGATAAAAGTGAAGCACTTGATTTGGTTATTTTAGACCAGCAAGGCAAAATGGTTCAAACGTTATTGGAGGGACAGCAAACATCTGGAACGCATAAAGTTCTTTTCGCTGGACATAATTTAGCACCTGGAATTTATTTCTGTCGATTAAAAACAGGCACATTTGAACTTACGGAGCAGTTGATTCTTCTTAGATAGTTTTTTTTGACATGGAGTCACATGGAGTACACACTGAGTTGCACAGAGATTATTTTTAATCTGTGGAACTCCGTGTAAAATCCGTGAAACTCCGTGTCTTTATTTTTCTAAAATACTACCTAACAAATCGTTGTATTCCTTCCATTAAACTTTTAGAATTAAAATTAATCATAAGACCGACGCTATAACCTCCAAGTTTCATGTAAGTTAATATCTGAGCTTGATGAACAGGTAATGTCTTTTCTACAGCTTTTACTTCTATGACTATCTTTTCATCTATCAATAGATCTATCCTATAGGCCTTGTCCAATTCAATCTCTTTATATTTTAAAGGTTGACACAATTCTTTTTTCACATTAAACCCTGCTTTTTCTAGTTCGTAAAACAAGCATGCCTGATAAGTACTTTCCAGCATACCCGGCCCAAGATGGCTATGTACTTCCATCGCTAGACCAATAATTTTATAGGTATAATCTTTAAGATTCATTCGATATTTTTTTATTTTAAAATGACCTTTCATAATAAAGACTCCGCAGAAGCAGAAATTCCATAAAATTGATGATGTATTTTTTTGACACAGAGGTTCACGGAGTACACACAGAGATTATTTTTAATCCGTGGAACTCCGTTCAAAATCTGTGAAACTCTGTTTCTTTATATTATTTTTGTATTTTCTATCATGCAATAAGAAGCTTTGATTAAAAATCCGTTTAGAATTATATTACTAATTACGATCTCCTTTTTATTATTGAAAAACCTGGCGATGGTCATTTTATTGGGTGACTTCGGCTCTTTTATTCCAGTAGGATTGCATATCGGTTTGCTCTATCTCATTTTAACCAATCATAAGTATACCTTATCCGCTATATCATTTTGGGCATTGTTTTATTTATTAATTTATACAGGTGTAAAAGCGGGAGGAAAGTCGCTTGTCATCCTGAGCGGCAATGGTTGGGAAATCAATAACCTTCGCTATGGAATTGACTTATTCCTCGTTGCAATCGGAATTGTAGTTTTAATTTTAAGAAAGAAGATGATCAGTAATTAAACGGACCTTTTTCATAAGTATCTCTTCCTAATCTATTTACAAAGCGCTTCATTTTTCGTATTTTTGCAGCGCTTTACATTTAATTTTTCTAATCAAATAATATCAAAGAATGAAACCAGTATATATTGTATCTGCTGTACGTACTCCTATGGGTAGTTTTGGTGGTAGTTTAACACCGTTTAGTGCTGTTGAATTGGGGACGATGGCTATTGAAGGCGCACTAAAAAGAGCGAAGGTCAGAAAAACAGCTGTTGATGAAGTGATTATGGGGAATGTTGTTTCTGCTGGTCTCGGGCAAGCACCAGCACGTCAAGCTGCTATCGCTGCAGGCATCCCAATCGGTGTACCTTGTACTACGGTTAATAAAGTTTGTTCGTCTGGAATGAAGACCGTGATGTTTGGAGCACAAAGTATTCTCTTAGGACAAAATGATATCGTCGTTACAGGCGGTATGGAGAGCATGTCTAATATCCCATTCTATGTTCCAAAAGCGCGATGGGGACATAAATATGGTAATGGTCAAATCATTGATGGTCTTTATCATGATGGTTTGATGGATGCCTATGGTAGAATGGCAATGGGAGTTTGTGCGGATAATACTGCAAAGAAATATAAAATCTCCAGGGAAGCACAAGATGCTTATGCTGTACAATCTTACCAAAGAGCAGCAGCAGCGACAGAAAGTGGGGCAATGTCTGCAGAAATTATTCCAGTAAGTATTCCGCAGCGAAAAGGTGATCCAGTCATCATGAAAGAAGATGAAGAGTATAAAAAAGTACGATTTGACAAGATCCCTAATTTGCGTCCAGCCTTTTCAAAAGATGGAACTGTCACAGCAGCCAATGCATCTACCATCAATGATGGTGCTTCTGCAATTATCTTAGCCAGTGCTGCTGCCGTTAAAAAATACAAACTAAATCCTGTAGCGAAAATTCTAGCTTTTGCAGATGCTGCCCAGGCTCCGGAGTGGTTTACCACTACCCCACCCCTAGCGGCTAAAAAAGCATTAAAAATGGCAGGATTGAAAAAGACAGATATTGATTACTTTGAAGTAAATGAAGCCTTTGCTGTTGTGACTATGGCTTTTAATAAAGACATGAGACTTAAGGAAAACAAAGTGAATGTGCATGGTGGTGCTGTAGCCTTAGGACATCCATTAGGTGCTTCCGGTGCTCGAATTCTTACAACGCTAAATAATGTATTGCATCAAAATAAAGGGAAGACCGGATTAGCTGCAATTTGTAATGGTGGTGGTGGTGCTTCTTCTATGATTATTAAGCGGGTGTAATATCCGGATTTTCAGATTATCTCAAATCTGTTTACAAAGGATGATTTTTTATCTAAAGATAAACGGTTTTCGGTTCTAGGCATTCGGCTTGTTTAAAAATCGAGTATCTACATCGAAAACCGTTTCTTACTCTTTTTTATGACTAGAAATATATTCTTTGTCCTGCTTATTTTCCTTTCGTGTAGCCAGACCTCACCTCAAGCGATTCCTTCTACTTTTCATACGGAACAAATAAATTACAGAGGTCACTCTATTGATATTGTACGCCTAGATCTAAAAGATAAGGCTATACGATTTTATCTTGCTGATCAGACTAGAAATAAATACAGGAGCTTGAGCAAGCTAAAATCTGCTGTTGAAAAAAAAGGGAAAACACTTCGATTTGCCATGAATGGAGGAATGTATCTGAAGGATGGTTCTCCGCAGGGGCTTTATATAGAAGACAAAAAACAAATCTCTCCTCTTGATACTATTCAAAAAGCGTTTGGCAATTTTTACCTCCAGCCAAATGGTGTGTTTTGTGTTTCAAATGAAACAGGTCAGGTAATGACCAGCGCTGAATTTATACAAAGCAATTACCTTCCTGATTATGCCACGCAATCTGGTCCTATGTTGGTGATCCATGATACAATCCATCCAGTCTTTGTTAAAGGTTCAAAAAATTTGAATATTCGAAACGGTGTAGGAATTGATACGGAAGGAAAAGTGGTGTTTGCGATTTCAAATAATAAACTAAATCTTTTTGATTTTGCGATGCTTTTCAAAGAAAAACTGAATTGTAAAAATGCGCTTTATCTGGATGGCTTTGTTTCGAAAGCCTATATTCCTGATTTAAACAGAAATGAACTAGGCGGAAATTTTGGAGTGATGATTGGCGTGGAGGAATAGCCTGTTTTCGGTTTTCGGTTTTCGGTTTTCGGTTTTCGGTTTTCGGTTTTCGGTTTTCGAACACCTAATAACAAAAACCGAATGTCCTTTTAATTCATATGCTTTTTGATCACTGTCAATAATTCATTTTGCGGAATTTCTTTATTCAAATATCTCTTCATCACGTTAATCAAATCCCGTGTCATATGTTCATTGAATCCTAATCGCAAACCTATTTTATAACACATTTGTTCTTCACTTTCATGTATTTTTCCATCGACCGCCATCGTAAATAAAACGTAATATAAGATAGTCATTCGTTCATGTTCTCCAGGAGGTGGAGACATTTCGTATTTATCCGGATCTGCCTGCAATTCAATAATGTCATCTTTCGTCAACTCAAGTTGAGTTGCAACATCTATCAAAAATTTTTCCTCAACAGGGTGATAATGACCATCGGAAGATGCCATTTTTAAGAGTAAACCGATAACGGCTTTTCTTCGTATAAATTCTTCTTCGTAGTTCCCAAACATGTTCAAAAATTATTATAATCAAATGGTTATTTACCTTTCCCTTGCAGTAAAACTAACATGGTATAAAACAATATTTTAAAATCTAAGGCAAGAGACATGTTCTCAATATACAAAATATCAAACTTTAATCGTTGTAACATTTCGTCGAGATTAGACGCATAGCCATATTTCACCTGTCCCCAGGAGGTAATCCCCGGTCTTACCTTAAGCAATTGTTTATAATGTGGCGCCTTTTCAACAATTTGGTCGATAAAAAACTGGCGTTCTGGTCTTGGTCCTACCAGAGACATGTCGCCTTTAAGTACATTCCAAAGTTGAGGTAGTTCGTCTATTCTCCACTTTCGCATCACTCTTCCCCAAGGTGTTATTCGAGGATCATGCTCATGCGAGAGTTGCGGCCCTGCTGACTCTGCATCAATAAACATGGATCGGAATTTAAAAATATTAAACGGTTTTCCGTTGAGCCCAATCCGTTCCTGTTTAAAAAATATAGGCCCTTCAGAAGAAAGTCGCACTCTTATAAAAACAAAAATAAGCAGTGGCAATAAGAGGACTAAAAGTATAGCACATACCACAACATCCATTAAACGCTTGACCAGTAATTGCCATTTGGGCATAAGATCTTGTTTGATCTCGATTAATACTGCGCCATAGACATGATTCATTTTTACATTCCCTAAAAGGATGTCGTACATATCGGGAATAATTTTCACCAATACTTTTTCTCCAAAATCAAAAGTTGTATTGAGTATCTCCCGAAGCCTGTTATGTTCAGAGCTTTCAATAGCAATGATCACTTCTTCGATTTCTTGTTCTTTAATAATAGTAGAAAGAGATTTTAATTTCCCCAGATTCGGTAAATGTTGACTTAGCTTTTTTTCACTACTTCCATTCGTATCCACAAAACCAAGAAACCGATTTCCAGATCCATTTTTCAAGCTTATTATATCTTCGTAAAGGTCCAACGCTTTTTGATCCCCCCCAATTAGAATTGTATTATAGGTAACCAGTCCTGCCTTTAGTCGTCTGCTAGCTCGGGTCAACAAAATCATCCTTGCAAATGAGGTTAGAAAGAAGTGATATAAAAACAAGGTCATGAACGAATAAAAGTAGGTCGTATAATCTCTTACGAAATCATCTAAAATCAAGGTGAAGAATAAAAAGAAAACACCTAAGAAAGTAAGGAAAAAAGTTCGGGCAAGTGTGGCTAGTCTGGAAAGCCGATAAATATCATGGTATTTGTCAAAGATCGAATATATAAGCAACCAACCAATCGGAATGATAATAATCCCCAGCCAAAAATTTTGATCTTGTTTTAAAACAGACCAGTCGACTTCAACATTTTCAACACCTTTTCTATATAGAAAAAAGAAGGCCCAGGCCAACATTGCTGTAATGATATCAGCAAAAGCATAAATCAGAAAATCAATTCGGCGCCGACGTTTCATGCAATAATCAGATAATCTTTACAAGTGGATAAATTAGCAAGGGACAATTTAGCAAGCTAGCAAGCAGATAAAATGCAATCATTTAGCTCCGTCTATCTTTCTCTTATTTAAATAATCCTTAGAAAACCACTAATTTAATATTGTCGAGGCGAATTTCGGCATTTTCCATTGTAAATTCTCCATTAATGGTAGGTATTTGTGCACTTACCCGTATTTGATAAAATTGCGTATTATTTTGATCCATCGTCCGCATAATATCTGTATAATTAAAATAAACTTTATTCCACTCATCTTTAGCGTTTACACCAAAATCTAAAGCAGCAACTGTTTGTTGACCCAAAAGATCGAAGCCTGCGACTCCAAAAAATATCGGTACATCTGTTTTATAATCAACCTCTAAAAAGGCAGGTCCGTTTTGGATTGGAAATTCTTCTACTTGAATACTAAAAAACGTCAATGAAGGTAGGTTGTCTTTATTCAAGGCAAAAAATCCACTCCCATTTCCTTCTCCGACCTCCGTAGAAACATTCGTAATCTCCGAAGTAAATTTATTATCACTTCCTTCAAAATCTTCTTCGAAAACAATAGTTGCTGTATTTTCATCATAGGTCGTAGTCGGCTGAATAGTGGTAACTTCTCCACGCACCAGATTGACGGTAGTGGTGTATCGTTCGTAAAAAGGATAAATATTTGGCGTATTATTTATTCCATTTTCTTTAATCCCCGGATCAACAATAATATCATGTGTCCCCTCTTGTAAAACAGGAATGGTTTTGGGCAAATCAAAAGCTCCTAAAAATTCGCCATTTACATAAAACCAACCATCCGTAATTTTACTCGAATTAAGCCCACCTTGCTCAGGAACATATTCAAAAGGAAGTATTTCAACATATGCAGGAATGTCCTCTTCCGGATTGATAACATCACAAGAGAAAAAGCTTATTAATAGCAAAAGCGGAAAATATATTTTAAAATATTTCATTAGTATTTTTTAGTTCAAAATAGTTTGCAATAAAGGAATATTATCCGTGTAAATAAAATCCGGACTTTTGTTAATCATATCAATAGCATCTCTCCGAATTTTTAAAATACCTAAAGTTATAAAAAGACCTTGATCATGTGCTAGTCGAATATCTTTTGCCGTTGCCTCATCGAAATTAGCCGAGAGTCCAAAAAAATTCTGAAGACTTGCCGTTTCGATTTCCGCTTCATTAAGACTTGTAAAGTAACTGATTAGAACGTCCGGGATTTCATTTTGAATTTCAATCAATAAACCAAGATTCGGAGATTCAACGATTACCCAGTCTTTACAATCATAGGTCAAAAAAAGCTCTTTTAAAGCAGCGATGTATTCCTGTTCGTATACACTATTATCAAACGTTTCAGAACAATCTAATGATGTTTTTAAATCCAAAAAAATCATCGGTTTAGACGTCCTTGCGCTAAATCGCTCTACTATTACATCTAAACGTACCAGATTTTGGGTATTAAAATGTTGAGTATTAAAACCAGAAACATATTTACAGGCATCCAATTCGTCGGATTCTTTTTGATATAAACAGCCAATACAATCGGTCAAGCTTTGTAATCTTGAATCGTGATACAAAAATAATTTGCCATCTTCACTCAATTGAACATCCACTTCCACCCCATCGACTGCATAACCTTCTACTGCTTTAATGATGCCCTCTAAGGAATTGGAAGGAAGATTTACCTGAGCTGATGAAAAGCCCATTCCTCCATGACCGACAATCCCAATTTCATTTTCCCGGAGATTATCAATTGCCGATAAGTCAGCTTTCTGACAAGCAAACAGCCCTCCTAAAATCATAAATAAAACAATCGGATATTTAATTTGCATCATTTCTTAATTTAAAACCGATATCCACAATAGATGCGTATATGCGCACTATATCCTTTTAAAATATCCACTCTACCATCAAAAGGATCTACTAATCGTTCCAGATAACCACCCCCACCAAGACTATTTCCGATACTCCAATGTTCATTTAAAAAATACTCTAAGCCATAAGAAAAATGAACTTCCTGAATACTATTTAGCGCATTGGCTTCTATATCATCATATTCAAAAAGAACCATTTGATATTCCAGGCTGATGAATGCATTAAACCGATCAGAAATCGGTAAAATACGTCGATAACCAAACTGGCCACCCCATGGCGTATCAAAAAGTGCATTAGCATCCGAATATACTACTTTAGGACCGGCGTAGAAAACATTATTCCCTAAAGTCCCAACGTATGCCAAGTTAGCGTTGTAACCCGTAAAAGACAAACCTGTTCCAAGCTCTAATCCAGATTTCCAAACCCGTTCCTGAGCAAGTCCGCTTATTATAAAAGACAAAAGAACGAAGGTTAGTATTATTTTTTGCAAAGGTATTGATGTTGAGTTAAAATAGGTAATCTGGTAAATAAGATAGCACTAATCTATTCACTTGCTAATCTGCTCCGCTGTTCTTTCATCAATCTGCGCTATAATCTGATGTGCAACTTTCAATGCCAGATAACCATCTTCTACAGAGACAATTGGTCTTGTATTTTCTTTAATGCACTGAGCGAAAGTTTCTAACTCCATTTTAATGGCATTCACTGCTTCTGTTTCCAGCATTTCCATATGAACGAGTTTAATGCCTTCATCTGTATGTAATTCCAAATGATTACCATTATCTGGCAGGTTGGGATCATCTTGATCGAATAAGCGAATCACTTGCGCATTTTTATCTAAAAAATCTAAGCTGATATAGGCATCTTTTTGAAACAAGCGAAGTTTGCGCATTTGTTTCATGGAGATTCTACTTGCTGTGATATTAGCAACGCATCCATTTTCAAACTCGATCCGCGCATTACTGATATCAGGTGTTTTACTAACCACAGAAACGCCACTCGCAGAAATAAACTTCACTTCAGATTGGACCAGATTTAATACCAGATCAAGGTCGTGAATCATCAAATCCAGGACCACAGAAACATCTGTTCCTCTTGGGTTAAACATGGCCAATCGATGGGCTTCAATAAACATAGGCTGCAGGCTCATATCTCCTAAAGCCAAAAGCGCAGGATTGAATCGTTCGACATGTCCGACTTGAATTTTTATTCCTGCCGTTTTACTTTTTGACAGTAAGTCTTCCGCTTCTTTTAAAGTATGTGTAAGCGGTTTTTCTATAAAGACATGTTTACCTTTCTCGATCGCTTTGAGTGCTAAATTATAATGGCTTACGGTTGGAGTTACAATGCTTATCACATCTACTGCTTCTAAAAGTGCATCAATATCTGTCCATCTTTTAACTCCAAAATCAGTTTCATATTGAGCAGTCGATTCATCAGGATCATAGAAGCCAACGAATTCATATACCTCGATCATCTGAATACATTTCAAATGAATCTTCCCTAAATGTCCAACGCCGAGCAAGCCTATTTTTAACATAATCTAATTTCTATGTTCGCCTTTATTCAATATTTTTATTACAGAACAAAAATAAAAAAGCCTTTGACTATTAAAGAGTAGTCAAAGGCTTTTCTTGAGAAAGAAGGCTAATAATTACATAGATCCTCCGCCCATTTGAGATTGAAAGACCTCATTGATCATACTGAATATCTGTTCAAGAGAATTCATATTTTTATTATTAAAATTCAATGTCATCACAGAGCTCATGTACTGTCCAATCTTTTTATCCGATTGAATCTCTATACTTTTGAAGCTATCTTTTCCCATATTAAAAAGCATCTGCTCTTCATCGCCTCTAAAGCTATCTGTCATTCCTAAATCAGAAAACACTTTCATCGTTTCAGGAATATTCCAAACCATCACCGTGGAGCTTTTTAATATTTTAGCTGCATCGGTTCCTTTGATTAGGTTCTTTCGTTTGAATACTTTTTTAATTTTCTTCTTAGCGGCAACATCTTTAATATTCGAAACGACAACCATATCGTCCTGTACTTTCATAAAAACATCCATTGGCATTTCAGGTACTGCAACAGAGAAGAATCCTTTTTCCTCATTAATCATAGAGGATTGTTTACCTAGATCGATCAGACTTAAGAGGCCGCTTTTATTTTTATGAGACATCAACATAATAAATTCCGGAAGTTGTTCTTTCTTCATTTTCTTTACTTCCTTTTTATTAAAATCATCATCAAACTCAAAAGTGGTTACCTCTTTTTCAAACTCTTTCACACCTGTGACTACAAACATAATATCACCATTCCAAAGTTTGTACATCTCCTCTGCACTCATATCGACTCCCATACCTTTCAAGCTTTCAACAGCCATACTTTCGTAGACTGGAAGTTGCGCCATCATCGGATTATCAGAAGACTTAAGGATGTCCATTAGATTTGCAAGATTCATATTAATGGACATATATCCCAGATTATTTTTAGGAATATATTTCAAAAACTTTTTATTGACCGGTGCATCAAACACTTTACGATACATATCCATCGTCTCATTGTTCATGAAATATTTGGTGTCTAATTTTGTCGTTCCTTTATCAAAGTTCAAGCCCATAGACAGGTAGGAGTCTTTATAAAAACCACTCAACATTCCTTGCATCATTTGGGTCATTGGATCACCTCCAGCACCTCCCATCTTTTGCATTTCCTGACTCATCTCCTGCAATGTTTCGTAATCTCCCCATATATTCATATCATCACCACCCACATTTGCCATTTTAAACTTAGGATGTGTCATTATAGAGTTTGTAGGATTGCCCTTCATAACACTTTTCATCCATGTCAATCCTTCTTTTGCAATCCGATCTTTTCGTCCTTGGTATTCTTCTCCTTCCTGATAATCCAATTCTACAGCAGAAACTAAGATGTGTTTATCATTCC
The DNA here is from genome assembly GCA_964467425.1 of uncultured Saprospiraceae bacterium. Taxonomy (GTDB): domain Bacteria; phylum Bacteroidota; class Bacteroidia; order Chitinophagales; family Saprospiraceae; genus JAHDHW01. Next base: position 5,315 of record CAYXQH010000064.1, on the reverse strand, counting down.
ATGCTACATTCATTCCATCGGAAGCAAAGTAGTTTAAGCCACCAGCTTTTTCTACAGGCATCATTGGAGCCACATAGGTATTAATTAAATTTTCGAATTTACTTTTATCTGCAATTTTGAGAATGAATCCCATATGAACATTCTTCCCATCAATTTTTCCAAATCCGTAGGAAGAAGACATCATATCCAAACCAAATTCAGCAGGATCGTCAATGAATTTTTTAATTTCACTAGCCATTGGGCCAGCTTGTGTAGTAATTTCTTCAATTCCTTTTTTAACGAAATCAAATTCTTTCAGTGTTGAAAATTTGATTTTCGAATTAAGAACAGCTGGATTAAGGGTTAATACAACAGAAGCGTCTTTTGGAATATGATTTTGAAGGTTTTGCGCAAAGGTGCTTACAAAGGCAATGCAAACAACCAATAAAGAGAGCATTAATTTTCGAGTCATTAGGAAATTTTTTGTTAGATGTAAAAAGGTTATAATGAATTGGGGTTAAAATTATATTTTAATACGTGATTGTGTTTTCAATTGTTTTTTTACCAGTCAGAATTTCTGCAAAATTACTTTCCATTTTAACAGCTTTTTTGCTTGGAGCAACTTGCGCTTTAGCATTGCTAACTCGCTTCACAGGTTTATCAAATCGATAAACGCTAATGTATTTAGCCGATTCCATTATAAAACGTGCTGTGAAATTCAGCCCATCATATTCTTCCTGTGTAAGATTCAAGTCCTTTAGGTATTTGAAATAACGCTTGAACGTACCTTGCGAGTAGTCAAAATTATCTTTCTTAATTGTTGGAAATGGACTGCGATTTAATTCGCTGGCAACTTTGTTAATGGCAACATTTAGGGTTTTTACATTATCAAAATCACCACTTACATTAAAAATAAACTCATTGAAATCGCTCTTTATTTTCACATTCGTCAGTCCTTTGACTTTGGATAATACGCGTTTTACATTAGCAATTTCTTTTTCGATTTCGGATTGGTTAGGAACTTTTATGCCCTGAACCTCTTCCATCTTCATATAGTTTTTCAAGTTATCTTTACTCTGGCTCATGTTGACGGTTAAAAGCATATCGCCTGATCCGTTAGATTTCATGTTCACTTCCTCAGTGATTTCAAAACAGCTTGAAAAAAATACAGCTAAGGATAAAATTAATACAGATTGAAATAGATACTTCATAATTTAATTTACATGGGTTAAACATTACTACAAAGTAACGAATAACGTATGCAAAATGCTCAAATTGTAGATTTAATGTTTTGTTAATAGACGAATCGAAGGAAAAAAGGGATTAGCTTCTTAAATCAAGGTCTATTCATGTCTGTAATACATAATAATCGCTCCAAAAAGCGTAATTAAGGCGATTAATACGGAAGCCATTTTGATGGAGTATCGCATATGACGAACAAAAATCTCAATATTTTCTCTTTGGTCCGGGTATTTTGGGTAGATTTCTTCTGCCATTTTGGTTTTATTAAAAATATGTGCGGCACCAAATTCCACCTCATTTTCAACTAATAGTTTATAGACTTTAAATACTCTTACCCGAAAGTAGACATTTACAAAAAGCATTGCAATGAATAAACCAACGACTATAGAAAGCAAGACTACATACATATTTCTATCAAATTGACTGCAAAATTAGAATAATCAGGGATTAAACAAAGGGAAGTAAGGGAAAGAATTTAATCACTTTTTTAATATAGTTTCCACCTTTTTGAGTAACCATTTTTTTTCAGGCAAAAGTGATATCGATTTGATCTCGTTTTCTAGCTTAACGACCTTCTCTTGTTTAGCTACTTGAGAGACTAAAATTTGGTTCATAAAATTCACAAAATCTCTATTCGCCTCATAACGGAAGTCAACCAGAATATTTTTATTTTTTGAAAGAAATTTTCGGAAACTATTAATAGCATCATCCAACATATCAAAATACTCCAATTCATAATATACTTTTAATCGTAATCGACGCTCCATCATTTTAAAATAGATATTCTTATACTTAGACTCATTTAAATAATCCAAAGCTTTAAAGAAATCTTTTTTAGCAATCGCCAGCATCGCTTTACCTAAAACAAAAATATCATCTGACGCTAATGATTTATATTCTCCGGATTTTTTTAAGAAATTTTCTACCCAAGGTAGTTTCTCTAAAAGCAGGGCAACGATAACAATATTGATATAAATTTCTTGGCTAAAAATAAGGGGATCTTTTAAAATGTCTGCTTCAATTTGAAATTTGTACAATTTAAAAGTCTCTTCATAGTAACTTTGTTTATTTTCAAAAACAAACCTTGTATTGTTTTGCAGATAAGTAAGACTGTTTTTTAAATCTCTTTTATTTAATTCTTTATGATGGTCAAAGATGAGTTCTTTAAGCTTAAAATAGTGCTCTTTTTTGTTTTCGTTTTTAGTTAATAAAAGAATCGTGTACCAAATTTTAATACTCACTTCTTCAAAATAAGGACTATTTGGAACATAGGCTTCCATTTGATCCATCAACTCAAAATTATAGTCCGTTCTTTTCGTTTTCCGTTGATTGCTTATTTGAAAAGTTAAATACATCAACTTTAACAGCAGGTAAAACTTATCCAATGCGACAGAGGGTGAAAATAAATTACGCTCTTCGATTTTCGAATAGCCATTTAAAAGAGAAAATTTATCTAACTCCTGTTCTATCAGAAATCGTTCATAGAAATATTGTGAATCATGAATTTTTTCACCATCCAGATCCTTTTGGACTTGCTGAATATATTGCATACTTTCCTGCAATAAGCCTCTCTTTGCCATAAAATTTGAAAACCTAAGTTCTGAATGTATTTCTCTTTCTTTTTCGCTTTCAATAGAAATAAATCTACAGGCTAATTTGTATAGCCTAGAATTAAGCCTTGTTACCGCTTGTTCTTTGAATTCTTCTCCTTCAAAAATATATTCAAACGCATTTTCTGAACAGAGTCCATCACTATTAAAATCAGGGGAAAAAGACAATATAAAATCGTATAATTTTTGAATTTTAGTATTTTTATTAAAATACGGCGATACCACAAAAGCCTTGAACCTACGCAACTCTGAAGGCTCAAAAGTGGCTAAAAGTTTAATTAATTTAATTTTTTGCATAAAAATTATTCACTCATACTCCATTTTTTGGGATAATCCAAAAATAAGGTAATTGGAGTTCATGTGATGAATATACTACATTCGTTGTCTAAAACAGGCAAATTTTAGTTCTAATTTCTATAATCTTATATTTTAAATCAAATGGGGAAAATATTAAAAAGCACAATCAGTTTATTGATTATTCTATTATCTATTGCTTGTAGCAATTCTTCGACAAGTAACAATAATCAAAACACCAAAGAAGAAGCCAGCAACATTGAAAACGTAAATGCGGCTTCTAAAAACTCATCAGGATCGGAATGCAATCGTCCATTATCTGTTAGGATTAGTTCAGCAGACTTTGTGAGCAAAGGAAATTACATCCTTACTTACGCTTGGGCACCTGCAGACAATGCAACCAGCTACGAATTCGAATTTACTATTAATGGCACTACAGCATTTCAAAACCTTGCTGTAACGGACACCTTTATCACCTTTCCACAAGCAATTACCGCGACGGATTCCATTAGTGCGAAGGTTAAGACGGTATGCGGATCCCAAAAAAGCGCAACCAGTAAGGAATCATCTAAAGCCGTTTATCTAAACACGATCGCAACAGACGAAATCATCTATTTTGTAGAACCTACAACGACCATTACGGATATTTGTGCTAAAAACTGCGATAAGCTAAAGTTTAATAGTCTGGATTTTCTTAACTCAGATGGTACAACGATCACCTTAAACAACTTTTCAATGCAAGTCTACTTTTATGATTTCCAGGCTGTAAAAAATTGTATCCCTTGTGGTACATCAGGCCCGCCACCAGTGGCAAATCCAGCAAATTTTAATTCCTGTCTGGAAGATCCGTTGATGGAATACTGGATATTTGATCCGGGAGCCTATCAAACATGCCCATAGAATTTACTTTATACAACACATTTTCAAGTCCTTGTATCAATGATACAAGGGCTTTTTTTTGGGATAATTGAGAAAAAAAGTAATGGGTAATCACTCTTATTGATCATATCTTTGACCTAAATAACGAACTAATCAGACTCATAAAATAACAATAGTCCCAAAATGCAAAAAAAAATAAGTGCTAAAACGGCATACTATCAAAAGTCAAGTTTACCCGAATGGTTTTCGGATATAGATTATGAGATGTTGCCTATCATAGAAGAGCATAAAAGTGATTTGTCTATGGAATCAGCCTTTATATTTATTGACCATTTAATGCCTTTTGATATGAAAGAGAAGTTAAAAAAGGCAAAGCAATTCAAAATAGTAAATAAAGCAAATCCACAAAGCAATCACCATTCTGTAATACATATTTATCCGAAAGAAAACAAAACAAACACTTTCAATAACCAAACTTATGACCAGACTATTTTATTACCAATAAAAAAAATAGAAGCTTGTAAGAAAAACAAAAAACAAACGGAGTTCATTTTAACGGAAGGCCAAGTCCTTAAAACAGCGATTAAATTTAAAAAAATAAAAAAAAGTTTGCTGAAAAATGGATTTAAAGAAACCAAGGAAGGCCATTTAGTTTTTGATAAACCCGAAACTCATTTCCCCTGAGTTTTAACCCCTTAATTCTATTTGTGATAAAGCAGCTACCGTGGATCTATTCTCTCACTATTTCTCTCCAATAAAACGGTAGCTGCATTTTAACCTCGAAAAATTCTCTCTTAAATACTAAGGATGCATTACATTGGTTTGTAGTGCATCTTTTTTTTATCTATTTTAGCCCATAAACAAACATAACATTTATGAAAAACCTACTTCTGACTTGCTTTGCCCTATTTATTCTTGTAAGTGGTTCAGCTCAAAAAAAAGACCTTAGCTATTATCTTCCTGATGGCAACTATAATAAAAACATACCCAGCCCTGAAGAATACCTAGGTTATCAGGTAGGCGAATGGCACGTAAGCCATGATCAATTGGTTTCTTATATGAAAGTCCTGGCTGATAAATCAGATCGCATCACGATCGAAACCTATGCCAGAAGCTATGAGAATCGTCCATTGGTATTATTGACCATCACTAGTCCCAAAAATCATAATAACATAGATGTCATTCAAAAAAACCACCAAGCTCTTTCTACTGATAAATCTGGCAGTGAGATGGGGGTCAACAAAATGCCAGCCGTAGTTTATCAGGGGTATAGTGTGCATGGTAATGAAGCAAGTGGCGCGAATGCAGCAT
>CAYXQH010000063.1:0-15818 GCA_964467425.1 uncultured Saprospiraceae bacterium | reverse complement strand
GCTTAGAATTCACTCCCTTATATAGATTAATATCACTGATTTTAAGTAAGGTATCAACATATCCATGCTGTAGGTCGATGCCCATTGCTTTTAAATTGCTTAAAATTTCTAAACCGAAAACTGCGTATTTATTGATTTCATCACCATTGAGCATTCTTGGAGGAGCACAAGGGAAACCAACAAAGAAAAATAAAGTGATGACATTTGCAATTAAAAAACCGTTTCTGATAAACAGATAATGTTCTCTTTTTTTATAAAAAAGCCATACAAAGAAGATGATCGTTGCAGGGATATGAAGCTTGATATAAATAAAATTAATGAATTTGAATAAAAGCGTAGAATCTAGAAAGTATTGTTGAATTTGTAATTCATATAAAATGCCTAAACCTTCTTCCCATTCGATTACTTTTTGAGCATTGGCAAAAGCGGTTGCTTCATCTCCAATCGCTAAGCCTCTGGAGATTTTATAGAAAAATAGAAAAATAATAAAAAGGACTAATTCCCTAAATCCAGAATATCTTTTAAAGGAGGGTTTGAAATGCTCCCAGGTCGAAGCACCGCCAGCTTGACTATTTCTTGAAGCTTGCCAACTGTATATACCAATGATGACCAAGAGGGTAACTAAGCTGGTGAAATTCATTTTCCTTAATTAGGGCGTTGTAAGAATATTCGTTAATTGAATGCCAAATCTGCCTTTACTTGCTGGCAGGCAGGGTTGACTATTGCTTAAAAGCGCGAAGATAGGAAAGTTTACTTATTTTTCTCGTGGTTTTACTCAAACTGTAAACTTCAAACAATAAAAGCTTGCAAACAAAACAGCATAAAACACCCAGTTTTTTGAAATTTAATTTTACCAAACCTTGTACCATTGCTTCAGGTTTTAAGTCCTTCACCTGTGCTAGGTATTAATAGTGAAAACACATTCGTTTTATTGAATGTAGATGACTCATCCAAAAACAGAATCAGAATGTAAGAGAGCTGGGTGAATTATTTTTTTTCAACTATGATTTTAAAATATTTATTTATATTTGAGTGATCAAAACAACAAAACTAAGACACTCCCTTACATAATTAATTTAAATCCCATTTTCACCGGTATCAGCTAAATTTCAATGTTAAATATACTCCTATATTTAAGGTTAATTACTTTGTGTATTGATGCATTCGACATTTGAATCGAACTTATATTTTTATAACTTTTTACACTAAACCAAACTAAAATGAAAAGAATTATTTTTTCCTTTTTCGCTACACTCCTATTTACGCTTATTTCTTACGTTGGATTTTCGCAAACAAGATTAGGTGCAGGCCTTGCTTATGGATCCGAAATTGAGAGAATAGGTGCTCAGTTAAGAATACAATATGAAGTCACAGAAAAAGTTGGAACAGCAGTTGACTTTACTTATTTCTTTCCGGAAAAGGTAGATGTTTTGGGTACTGAGATTAAAGCTAGCTTTAACACACTCAATGCAAATATACATTATGTTTTAACGAACAGTGAGACCTTTTTCTTTTACCCAGTAGCAGGTGTAAACTTTGCTGTTGCGACCGTCAAATTTGGAGATGAATCTGAAAGTGATTTAGAAATAGGATTTAATGTTGGAGCTGGTGCTCGCTTAGGATTATCTGATAGTCTATCAGCATTTGGAGAGGCTAAATATGTAATTGGAGAGGCTGATCAAGCTGTTATAAACGTTGGTGTCCTTTTCAACTTGTAAAATTATACGCTTAGTTAATCGTATCAAATCCAGTAATGCATTCATTCGAATCAAACCTTTATAATTAGCAACAGGAATACTTTGGCGATTGAAAAGCCACCGCTGGATTTGATTATGATAGTAGAACCCAATTAGGCACCTTTCTGGTCTTACCATAAAATGACCTGTATCTTTTGTTTACAGATGCTTTAAGCAATTTCGAAAGTTCGGAGTTTGATTTAAAGATACACTGGTCATTACCATACACAGTGCAGCATCGGCTGGTCATAATCGGCTCAATTTTCTAACCGCTTTTAGCGCCCACAGCATTTCAAGAATTCTGTGGGGCTAAAGGGCTTGTCTTGGTTTTTTAAGGTATAAAGAAGCCCTCATTTGGTTTTTAAGGAAAAATCAACTTATTCGATATGAATAATTAATCTATAGCTTCTTTGATACATTGCAAAGATAAGCCAGATCGGAAGATGAAAAGCAGCAATAAATACTAAGGACAAATATTTTTTTATTATATTTAAATACATTGAAAGGCTTGTGGTTTTCATTATTAATAGACAGCATTACTTATCTTTGCGCAAAAGATGCTTCAATGAAAAACTTATTTTACCTTTTTATTTGTGCGCTCATGATAATAGGATGTAGAAATAGTTCAGATTCGAATAAGGAAGATTTTGTGGAGACCAAAAAAAATCTGAGTCCAGATGAGCGATATGGTGAACTTTTTGAAAAAGTGCAGTTTGCAGAATTGTTTAAAGATTCCAAAACTTTTGCAGATGCGACACCTAAATTTTCTACGGATGAAATCCTTTCCAACTATGAGAAAGCATTACTGACTCCAGACTTTGATATTCAATCATTTGTCGATGAGCACTTTATTATTCCTTCATCGATTACCTCTAATTTTAAATCAGATACTTCAAAAACAGCAGTGGAACATATAAATAGCCTTTGGGATGTGCTTACTCGTCAACCAGATAGTGAAACCAACGGTACCTTGATCCCATTGCCAAATTCTTATGTAGTTCCAGGAGGACGTTTTCGGGAGATATACTATTGGGATAGTTACTTTACGATGCTTGGCTTACAAAAATCGGAGCGTTGGGATTTGATTGAAAATATGGTAGACAATTTTTCTTTTTTAATCGAAACGGTAGGTTTTATCCCTAACGGAAATCGAACCTACTATCAGGGAAGATCACAGCCTCCTTTTTATGCGGCAATGGTCAATTTGCTAGCAGAAGGAAAAGGGGAGGGGACACTTAAAAAATACTTACCCTATCTCGAAAAAGAATATGAATTTTGGATGGATGGAGCCATGAATTTGAGAGTAGATAATCCAAGTTACAGAAGAGTGGTTCGATTACCTGATGGAGCAGTGCTGAATCGATATTGGGATGATATTTCAAGAGCTCGGCCAGAGTCGTATCGGGAAGATGTGGAATTAGTAAAAAGCCTTGGAAATGCAGGAGTAACAGAATATACGCATATTAGAGCTGCTGCCGAATCTGGATGGGACTTTAGTAGTAGATGGTTTAAAGATGGTCAATACATGTCGACTATTCACACGACAGAAATTATTCCTGTCGATCTGAATGCTTTATTATATAATCTCGAAGTGACGCTATCAAATGCTTATATGCAGGATAATAATGAAGAGCAATCAGAGATTCTTAAACAAAAAGCTGAAAATCGAAAACGAGCATTGATTGAATATTGTTGGAATGAGCAAAAAGGATTTTTTAATGACTATGATTTTATAGCTAAAGAGAAAACAGAAGTGCTGTCACTAGCTGCTATGTATCCACTGTTTTTTAATATGGTGGAACCAGTTCAGGCTGCGGGAGTCGCTCAAATAATCGAAAAAGAATTTCTTCAGCCAGGTGGTGTTACTTCAACACTCAATAAAACAGGCCAGCAATGGGATGCTCCAAATGGATGGGCACCTTTGCAATGGATTACAATTCAGGGACTGAGAAATTATAATCAGACAGCTATTGCAGATACCATTAAAACACGTTGGGTAAATGTCAATGTTGATGTGTATAAAAAGACTGGAAAAATGGTAGAAAAATACAACGTTTACGAATTGGGATTAGAAGGTGGAGGAGGGGAGTACCCTGTTCAGGATGGATTTGGTTGGACGAATGGGGTGTTGCTAAAATTATTGTCAGAAGAAGAAACAGGTAGACAGGTAGACAGGTAGTCGGGTAGTCAGGTAGAGGTCCTATAGAAAATTAAAACCTATTATATTGAAAAGCGAAAATCAGAAAAATGTACAGACTAGAAGAAAGTGAATTTGGTGGTTTTACTAAATATAGATTTTACAATAAAGAAACGGGCAATGGTTTTTCTATTGTACCGGAGCATGGAGGCACGATGCTTGAATTATGGCTTCATCATAAACAAATCTTAGATGCCTGTGAAACTGCTGAAGCGCTAAGTAATAATCAATCCTACAAAAGTTCCTTGCTTTTTCCTTTTCCAAATCGATTGAAAGATGGCACTTTTCAGTTGAATGGAAATAGCTATCAATTTCCGATCAATGATGCTGGTACAAACAATGCTTTGCATGGCATTAGCAGAGATGTGAAAATGGATGTCTTACATAAAGAATGTTCGGAAGAAAAAGCAAGTATAACCTTGAGTTATTTTGAAACTGGAGAGCATAAATCTTATCCTTTTGCTTTTTTAGTAGAGGCTGTATTCTCGATTTCAGAAGAGACAGGATTTGAATTAGAGATGAAGGTTACGAATGAAGACAACCAAAGTATTCCAATCGGTATAGGTTGGCATCCGTATTTTAAACTGGAAGGGCAGGTAAATGATTTAAGTTTGCAATTGCCAGCCTGTAAATTAATTGAGGTTGATGAACGAATGATCCCTACAGGAAATTTATTGAAGTATACCTATTTTCAAAAAGAAAGACGTATTGGGAAAACGGTATTGGATAATGGATTTGAATTAAATGAAAACCCAGGCAAACAAAAAGTTTTGCTTAGCCATCCAGATTATCAATTAAAATATTGGCAGGAAACAGGCCCAGAGAAATTTAATTTTCTACAAGTTTATACGCCTTCGCACAGATCATCGATTGCAATAGAACCGATGACCTGTAATATTGACGCTCTAAATAATAGAGATGGCTTAATCCTGTTAAAACCTGAAGCCTCTATCCAAGCAAGTTGCGGAGTGACAAAGGTGAAAGGTGAGAAAGAAATTTAAAGTTATGTTTTTTCTTCTCACTCACCCTTCACCTTTCACCCTCTGTTACACCTTCCGCCACATCTTCCAGGTCATTCTTGCACAAATCTTATGATGTAATTCCGGGCAATACGTTTTACATAAAAGCTCTATTTCTCTAGGTTTGATATTTGGACTTTGTAATAAATCATCCGGGATTTCGATATCCATCAAATCACGTTCTGCGTCCAGATTTTTTAAACCAAAAGATCGGATGGTTAAGCATTCGATATTTTCATTTACTTTTTCAACATCAAGTATAAAAGACATCGCACCTATCGCATCATCATGATGGATTTTATTAATATGCATGGTGTCTACAATCTCATGATCCAAAGCAAATCGAATATCTCTACTGGCCGCTCCATGAATCATTGGTATAATAAACCCACCACAAACAACAAGGCCTTCCATTCCATATCTTGCATTATTGATGTGCAATGGATGCGTGTTTTTATAAAGGGTGCTATAAGCCAGGCTATTACTCAAACCCATTGGTCGGGTAATGCTATGCAGGATCAAATCGTCTTTTTCAAAGCTTTCTTGGTTTTCGAAAATCGGACTATTGATTTTTTTAGATGATCGCAGCAATTTATGTCTTAAAATACTAAAGCTCTCTTCTTCGAATAATGGAAAATCTCTATGCCGATCCTGAACCATTTTGTCTGGAATATTCATTGGATTCAGATAAGGGAAAAGCGAGTTTCTATTCATGCTAATCACCCGTTCGTTTCGTTGATTGACCAATATCATTCGGGTTTTAAAAATGGTATATTTCTTATTTGAAGACGGAACCATTTTATCCAGAATCATTACGGATCGTAGCGTATCACCTGTGAATACAGGTCGTTCATAGACAACATTGCTGATCCCCAAATGGAATATGCTCGATTCTGAAAAGGTTTCGACTACCAGACAAAGCGCCAGGTTAACCAGGTTTTGAAAAGGAACTAATCGTCCTTTAAGGCCAAGCTTATGGCAGAAATCCAAACTGGTTTCTAAAGGGTTTCCAGTTTGTACCATACTCTGCCAGGAAGTAATCCATGATTCATCAATGGTAACCTCATAGGGACTACTTACGATTTGTCCTGGAAAGGCGTTTTTGTAATCCAGACCATAATTGATTGTCTTTCCTTTTCTAGAAGATACTTTAGGTTTCATTGGCTGATATATTCTCTTTTTTAGTTCTGACTTCATTTTCTTGACAATAGGAGGAGCGATAAACTTTCCTTCAATAATCTGACAACCACCTTGATAAGTGTCAAGGATACGTTCGAATTTTTTCTTTTTAATTTTACTTAAACCAAAGATAGAATTGATTTTGTCCTGTTGCTCGAAGTTGAGTGCTACCTTCCCATCGAAGCCCATTTTCATACTATCCATTGCATCTTGTTCCAAGCCGTTGATGTCTTTTACATTTTCAAAAGGTGTATCAAATGCGTAAAGATTTGCCTCTCTTGCGGCACTAAGATAAATCATCCGGACCGTATGCAAGTTCAATAAATTTCTTTGTGCTTGAAGTTCACCAAATAAATCTGCATGGCCAAGGAACATTGCTATGTTTCTTGTAGATGCTCTTGCAATTTCATTAGCATGGTTTAATGCTTCAGGCGTTTCAATAATTGGAAAAAAACGGAAGGTATGATTCGGAAGACCTAATCTTTCTTCCAAAGCACTTATTTTTTCTTCATAGACCTGTACATCCTTGGCATTTCGTAGCATTGGCAAAGCGAATGCGAAAATTTTAGGTGTAAAATTAATTGCTAAGTCTTTTTTAAGTTCTTCTGTTTTATCCAATTCATTTAAACGCACAACAACAAAGTGCTTGTCCAGCGTATCGCTATTTGCATGTTCTTCAATGAGCTGTCGGGCAATCGGTTTTTTATCTAGAGGGCAACCATCTTCCAGGTCTAATGCCAGCCAATCCATCTCACGAATATGAGGAATCCGTTTATAGGTAGAAGCCTTAAACGTTTGCAGGAAAATACAAGATCTGAAATCTGGTTTTCGATCCTTCGCAAAGCTCGCTTCTGGGAGGTGTTTGGTTACCATAAAGTTTTCTACAGCGATCGCATGGGTTCTGGCAAAATAAACACCAGCTCGTGCAACAGACCTGTTTGTCAGATCAATCATAGTAGCAGTAATTCTATCAATTGCTCCACGCTCTTCTTGAAGTTTGTGCTTATCACCTTCTATAAAGAGATCGGATTTGTTAATGAAATCTGGATGCAAATTTTTCTTTTCAAAACAATTTCCTGTACCCGGTTTATTGGCACTGGAGATCGTGATGACCTTACCTTTGCTCCAGGCAAATTCTGCAAGTCGAGTCATAAATGGATCCATGTTTAGGAAAAAAGCGACTTTACCTTTTGCATTAACCAAAGGAGAAAATTGACTTGAAATTGATAGATCCTGATTGATGTAATCAATAAACCCAACCGGATATTTAAACCGGACAATTTCTTTTTTAAAATTAGAATTGCTGAGGGCATTGAAGATTTCGGATGTAGCGAGTATACCGCTTGGTTTTGATAAAGGGCGTTCTTTTAAGCGGTAAAGATTTTGAACACCTTTGTTGGTTAAGGCAAGAATGCCATAACCCAATTGGGAAGGGAGGACAATAACTCCATCTCTGGATAATATGTCATAAACCCCCTTCACTGTCTTGTGAACAGCAAGAGATTGTAACATGATTTTTAACTTTGAGGATTATACAAAACCCCTTGATACAATGACCAAGAGTAATAAATTCAATAGTAAAATCTCTCGAAAGCTGTGCAGTTTTCAAAACACGTTATGGACAGCTTTGGAGATCAGTCCTAGTATGATGAGACGGATTTTGCGATAGTCTTATATGTCTTTGTTTGGTAAAAAAACTTTATATTTTCTGGTTGTATATATTACAACTAAAAACTATACCAAAATATTACAAGGAATAAATTTGTTAAGATTTAACAGGGACAGGTTGATACAATTCATTCTCGTTCTAATAATAGAACAAATAGAAAAATGAATTAGTTCCTAAACTACATTGTTTTTCTTGAAAATAAAAATGGAGGGGCAGTTTATTCTTCTAAAGCATCAATTTCTTTGAGAAGATCTTCTGCTTCAGCACGTTTTAAATCACTGGCTTTTCGATCGCTATGAGATAGTTGGTAGGACTCTTCGAGGAGCTTTTTATATTGTTGATTTAAAATTTCTTTCTTTGATTTCTTTTTAAATAGTCCAAACATGTCGTAGAATATTAAGATTAAAAATAAACTAATAATTATTAAACCCCATTCGAATGAAAAGGTTTAGATAGCCGTGTTTTAATTCGTATTCGTCGAGTAAAATGGCGAATATATCTTGTTTAGGTTAATTTAATAATATTGTTAACCTAAAATAATTGTTATGGGTAGTGCACAAAATGGAATGCAATCCGTCAAATATAATCATGGTCAAAGAAAGAAGGAATCCTATTTTTCAAATCGAAAAGAAAAGATTAAAAAAGGAAAGCGGGTTCGTTTTTCATACGAAAATATAGAGCATGCGAAGCGTTACTCTATGCTTACAAAAGAGCGAAAAGCTTTAATGTTTAGAAAAGGAAAGACACAGGTTTTTATATTCTTGGCGGGTGTTATTACTATATCGTATCTCTGCTATTTTCTATTGAATTGATTAAAAGGATATCATGTTTACTGAGGTTTTGAAACGCAAAGCCTTTTCTATTATTCACAAAATCATTTACTATGATGTCTGCTGCTGGTTTTCATAATTTGTGTATTAAAAATAATGAAGCTTTAAAAAGAAATACCACTCCGTATGCCAAGTGGGGAAAACGTTTTGGTGAAACTGAAAGATCGAATAAATATGTATTAGAGGTGGATCCTTTGCAGTATAAAAAAGCACGAAAAACGGCTCAATACAAAAAAGGAATGTACCAAATGTGTTTATTTCTTGGGGCTTTCGCAGGCATTGCAATGTTATGTTTTTTATTACTCGCTTAACTTAGCGTAAAAAATTATCAAATTGGTTTCGAAACTCAAATTGTTCTTTTTAGTTTAATAAATTAGGTTTTTAGCTGATTATAAAGCTGCTTTCCAGTTTATTTATTGAATCTTAATTCTAAAATATAGAAGGAAACGGTATATTTGCAGCGATTTTTAAAGATTAAGCGCCTAACCAAAATTGCTTATATAATAAATTTCTGAGCGGACTTATAAGATTTATTATATCAATTCCTGCCCGATCGCGGAGCAGGCGGGTTTTAGGCTTACTACTTATAAAAAAAATTAAAAAATGGGAAGAGCATTTGAAGCTAGAAAAGCGTCGAAATTTGCCAGATGGAATAAAATGGCTAAGGAGTTTACCAAAGCAGGTAGACAAATTACTATGGCAGTCAAAGAGGGTGGGCCTGATCCAGAAGCGAATAGTTCACTGCGAAGAGCTATTCAAAATGCGCGATCTGTTCAGATGCCGAAGGATAGAATAGAGGCGGCAATAAAAAAAGCATCAGATAAAGATACCAGTAATTTTGACACCGTAGTCTATGAAGGTATGGCGCCGCATGGCGTAGCTATTGTTGTAGAAACAGCGACAGATAATCCAGTCAGAACGGTGGCTAATGTTCGATCTTTTTTTAGAAAGAAAGAGGGTTCTTTGGGAACTCAAGGAATGCATGATTTTATCTTCAGCCGAAAAGGAGTCTTTTATATTAAAAAAGAAGATTTTGGTGAAACGGATCTTGAAGAATTTGAATTAGAATTTATTGATTTTGGTTTGGAAAAGATTGAAGAAGATACAGTAGAAGAACAGGATTTTATTAAAGTGTATGTAGCTTTCGAAAATTTTGGAAACATGCAGGGCGCTCTGGAGAAAAATAAAATGAAAGTAGACAAATCGGAATTAGAGCGGATCCCAAATCATACTAAAGAATTAAACGAAACACAAATTGATGAAGTATTGGCATTGATCGACCTTTTAGAACAGGACGATGATGTGACTTATGTTTTTCATAATCTAGCGTAGCAAGTCAACAAGTTAGCAATAGTCTAGACTGTGCTAATTTGCTAACTTCTTTTATCTCAATTTATCTATTCATGTCCAATCCTACCCATCCTCGTGTTGGTATCGGTATCATTATCGAAAATGAAAAAGGAGAAATTCTTGTTGGAAAACGGAAGGGAAGCCATGCGCCTTATTTTTCGATCCCTGGAGGTAGTCTGGAAGTAGGGGAGACTTTCGAAGCTTGTGCTATCCGAGAAGTATTAGAAGAAACAGGTCTTCATATTTCAAATCCTGAAGTCATCAACGTCACTAATAATCTACGCACCTTTCAGGAATCCGGCCTTCACTTTGTTTCTATTAATTTATTGACCAAAGAATATACAGGTACTCCACAAGTTATAGAACCTACTAAATGTGAAATGTGGTTTTGGACAAATCCTCAAGATCTTCCAAAACCACATTTTGATGCCAGCGAATATGCGGTAGCTTGTTATTTAAAAAATAAATTCTATACGTCCTGATTCACCTTTCACCTTTCACCTTTCACCTTTCACCCCTGCCTTACTCCATCTTGATCGGTTCATATTTTTTAAAGAGGGAATGCTGTGCTGCTTCTACCTGTTTTTGATAATCGATCCAATCTTTTTCAAAAAACGAATTGACTTTGTCTAATACCTCCTTTGTTTCTTTCTCCGCTTTTTTAGTAGCAAACTGAGCCATTTGATTTGGCGCACCGTCTGATGCTCGGATATAACCGTTAGCTGCAAAAAGATGACTGTTTAAGGTATTCGGATTTCGCTGAATCCCTTTTAAGCCAGGTTGATCTGTAAATAAATTTTGAAGCGTAGTAATACTGTCTTGCATGGATTTCCCCAGCTTTTTAATTTCCTTTTTAGTACTATCCGGCGCATTGACGAGTTGATCATTGACCAATTTGATCGTTTTCTTCGCTTCTTTTAATTGCTTAAAAGCTTTCGTTGCTTTATCCACCATCTTATAAAAATCATCATAGGCGTTTCGTTGTGCTTTGCGTTCAGCCATCGTGAAATCAACTCGTGGATCACCTAAAACAGTAACATAAGTAGAATCTTTATAATCACCGAAAGTAGCTACTATTTTATATTTGCCTGGAAATACACTTCCGCCGCTTGGAGGGTTAGCATCTGGACGCCGGTTTCTATGAGATGGAAAACTTACCCCATTACGATTCATTCCCCAATAAAATCTGGTTAGTGCCGTATCTGGTTTTACAGAATAATTTCGAATGGTATCTCCTTGTTCGTTATAAACAACCAGAAAAACTTTCTTACCTCTTTTAGGTTTTTTGTCTTCTGTTTTAACCGCTTTCTTATCTTCTACTTTTTCTTTCAACTTTTTCCCTTTTTTCTTTTTCTTCTTTCCATCCTTCTTCCCTTTCTTACCCTTTTCACCCTTTTCACCCTTTTCACCCTTTTCACCTTTCTTCCCCTTCTTTTTAGGTTTAACCCACATACCGATTCTGGCTCCTCTGCTTTTGTTATTTCCAATGAAATCTCCGTCTGCAGTAAATCGAATACCATCAACGGATCGATAATTAGAAAGATAAACATCAGCAGCATCGAATAGCGCAAACTCCTTATTCAATACTTTACCATTAGTTTTAGCGATTGCTCTTAAAGGTCTGATATCGTCCATGACCCAGGCAGCCCGACCAAAAGTTCCTATAATAAGATCATGCTCTCTAGGATGAATTTTCATATCAATGGTTGGAACAGAAGGAAAGGCTTTCCATTTTTGCCAGGTTTGTCCTTTATTAATACTGAAATACAAACCATAATCTGTCCCGAGGAATAATAAACTAGGTTCGACTAAATCCTGAACAATAGAATGACAATGTCCTTTGACCGTTTTACCATCAGCAATACGTTTCCAGGTAGCACCATGATCAGCAGTATGAAAAATATAAGGCTGGAAATTGTTACGACGATAATCATTAACTACGACAAAGACTTCTCCTTTATTATGAGGAGATACTTCGATTTGTGGAATCCAACTTCCTTTTGCAAAGCCAGGAAGTCGGCTGGATAAATTGGTCCAGTTTTTTCCGCCATCTCTGGTCAATTGAAGATTACCGTCATCCGTTCCGACCCAGACAACATCTCTGTCATGCGGGCTTGGAGCAATCGAAACAATGGTGGTGTAGTTTTCAGCATTTGTTGCATCGATGGTTAATCCACCACTTATATCCTGTTTCTGTTTTGAAGTATCGTTTGTCGTTAAATCCGGAGAGATGATTTCCCAGCTTTGACCAAGGTCTGCGCTTTTGTGTACGTGCTGGGAGCCAAAATAAATGCCTGAATTATTAAACGGATCTTGTGCTAATGCAGCATTCCAATTATACCGTAATTTTTCTCCATCCGGATGAAAAGGTTTTACAAATTGATTGTGTCCTGTTTCTTTATCAAAATAAGCGATGTTTCCACCTTGCGACATAGCCCAGCCATAGCGAGGATTATCTTTATTGATGACTACATCAAAACCATCACCAAACATTACTTCCCGCCAATCGGCATTTCGGATACCACCGCTTTTCCAAACATAACCTGGACCTACCCACGAGCCATTATCCTGCATCCCTCCAACAACATTGTAGGGAATGTCCATATCGTAATTGATATGATAAAATTGCGCAACCGGAATATTGTCAATAAAATCCCAGTTTTCACCGCGGTCTCGTGAAATATTCATTCCTCCATCATTTCCATTTATAATATAGTTTGGATTGTTGGGATGGATCCAAAAAGCATGATGATCAGGATGAACTCCTTTTCCATAATCAAGAATCGTTTTGAACGTTTTTCCACCATCTTCACTTTTAGAAACATAAGACCAAAGATTCCAGATACGGTTTTCGTTTTGCGGGTCTACATAAATTTCGGAATAGTAAAACGGTCTGTTACCGATTTCTTTTTTAGAAACGAGTGACCACTTTAGTCCACCGTTTGTTGATTTGTATAAACCATTTTCTTTTGCTTCAACCAGCGCATAGATCAGGTTGGGTTTTGAAGGAGCAATAGCCAGTCCCATACGACCGAGCTTTCCTTTAGGTAAACCATCTTTAGCACCAATCTTTTTCCAATTATTTCCACCATCATGTGTGATATATAAAGCAGACCCTTTTCCACCCGAATTAAAAAACCAGGGCGTTCTGCCATGTTCCCACATTGCTACGATTAATTTGTTTGGATTAGTTGGATCAACCACCATATCGGCAACACCCGTTTCATCATTTACATAAAGAATTTTTTTCCAGGATTTTCCGCCATCTGTCGTTTTAAAAACGCCTCGATCTTCACTTTTCCCCCAGGGTGATCCAGTTGCTCCTACGTAAACTGTATTTGAATTATTTTTATCAATGATTATTCGATGAATTACACGAGTATTTTCAAGACCCATGCATTTCCATGTTTTGCCACCATCGATACTTTTGAAAACTCCTTCCCCCGTATTCATAGAATTTCGGGGATTCCCTTCTCCAGAACCAACCCAGATTTCGCTAGGATTTTTTTGATTGATTTTAATAGAACCGATTGCTTGAAGTGGCGCTTTATCAAATATAGGTTCCCAGCGAATACCTCCACTTTCAGATTTCCAAACTCCTCCAGAGGCCGTTCCGATAAAAATACGTTGATCATTACTCAGGTCAACATCAATGGAAGTTACCCGACCACTCATACCTGCTGGTCCTATATTTCGGATTCGCATAGCATCTTTAATTTGGTCTAAGTTGATTTCTTGTGAAAGTAGAAAGGTAGGTATTGCTATTAATAAGCAAAGGGCAAGTAGTTTGTTCTTCATTTTAAAATTTTTTCAAAAAAAGTAGTTTTTAATGTTACCTTTCTGTGTTCTCACGTTATTAATAAGTGTACTTAACTAAATGTAGTTGAGGATTCAAGTTCTAAAGATATTGAAAAGTATATTAAAAAAATATTTCAAAAGGGTACATCCATATATTTATCTCCTTTTAATTTTGATATTTTATAGAATATGGTCGATTCAATCGAAAAAAGATAGAAGCAAAGATTTAAAACCAGTTAAAAGATTTTATTTATTTTTTAAATAACCTGTAACGTTTTTAATCTTTCAGCGAATATAATTATGTAGGCTGTTGCATTCAGATATTGAAAAGTATATTAAATTAATGTTTCCAAAAAGATGGACCTAATTTTTATTTCTTTTTAATGAAAAAAAAGAGAAGAATGATGCAGCGAAATGAGCTTTGAAAGAGTTATATTAAGTAGAAGCTAAGATGAACGAAATCTAATATTTTTTTGTTAAATGTATACGGCTTGACAATTGTCAATTTATTGTAATAAAGACTATTAAATATTCGTTAAATACTAAATAAAGGAACTAAAACACTTGCTTTTGATGTTATAAATTTGAACTTTGCATCATAAGCAAAAGTAAAACCTCAACAACAGAGGTAAACGAAAAAAAATATAAAAGCTATTTAAAAACAACACATCAAACCCACTTTATGAATTAAGATTTACTTGCCTTGTTTTAATTTTTCAAAATCGGTCTAAGGACCAACATTCTTTTAATTTTTTTCACACAAGGACTTACTGTAGTTTGACTACGGTTTGGTTGCTACACTCTTAAGGTTGCTATTTCTCGCAAGAGAAATATACTGTTGTCATGGTCATGATTTCAAAGATTCTTCTTTTGTCATGTGATGACCCAAGAGAGGTATGCTTTGTTTAAAATGCAAAATTAAAATCAACTTTTAAAACTTTAAAAAAATGAAATTTCGAAAATTAAATATAAAAGTTATGAAAAAAACAATCTTAATGCTTGCAATCGGATTTGGGACCCTTTGCCTAACGAGCTGTTCACGTGGTTATGGATGTCCATACGGTGTGGAAACAAAATTCCAAAATGTAAACGACCAACTCATTAAAAAAAGTGACGCGGAGATTCTTGAAAAAGAAATTGAAATCACTGCATGTGAGGCCATTGCAGATTAGTCTTATTTTTTAATGAATTAGTAAAACAAAATTTTAAACAATTAAAAAGAACGCACATGAAAAATATAATTATTTCAGCACTAACACTTATTTTCTTATCTACAACCACTATGCTAACTGCTCAATATTATCCAGATATTGAATTTAAAAAAGGCGATATTGAAATTGCAGCAGGTGTAGGTTTGATGAACACTTTTATTGATAAAAATACCGAAGCTCCAATTCCTCCTTTAAGTATCACACTTGGCTATCGTTTGAAAAAAACAATTAGCGTCGGAGCATACATGGGCTATTCCAAAACTGTTTACACACCTCCTCCTTACGATGGAAGAGACGATCCAGAATTAGCTCAGTTAACCAACAATTATTTCCAATTAGGTCTTAGAGGTCAAGGGCACTATACCATGGATCGACTTGATTTTTATGGCGGTGCAATGATTGGCTATAACTTCTCAAATAATGAATCTAGTAATTTGGAACCTGGAGAAAGAATCGAAGGAATAAGAGTAGAGGATAATCCTAGCATCGTTATTTTCTCCGGACATATCGGAATGAAATATTTGGTTTCAGAACATATCGGAATTTATGGAGAAGTTGGATATGGTGTTTCCATTTTTAATGTTGGAGTTACTACAAGATTCTAAGAATGTAAAGAAGTATAAAAAATCTGTTGGTCATATGAGGTATATCATTTGATTAAACAGTCCTAATAAATTTTGACTAAATGATGTATAAAAAAGCTTTACCTGCGGGTGAAGCTTTTTTTTTATTTTTCCAAAAAAACCTTGATTCTATTGACTTCTTCACCTCATTCGGTATGAAATTTGCTTATACTATTAAAGAGTTGTAAAGCTTTTTTTAAAAAAGG
>CAYXQH010000062.1:0-15902 GCA_964467425.1 uncultured Saprospiraceae bacterium | reverse complement strand
ATTTGTTCTATCCTTGGAAAATGTATTACTTTTAAATTCCTACCATAGCTCTGTTCCTCCTCTAGCCAGTTTTTTAAAATTTTTTCACTGACAGGTTTAGCTTTTTTCATACACCCATGCCTATATAGAGAATTAATCACTTTACTATTATAAACAAAAGTCGACTCAAATTTATTTAGCTTTCCTTCTAAGTAAGTCCGTTCTTCTAACGTTCCATCAACAAGTTTAAACGCTGGCTTTGTCGCTGCCCCCCAATACAGCGCTTCAATCGTTCTCGAGAAGTCATCATCAATCAGGTTCAAGATTATTTCATCAGGTCTGATTTCCTCTAAATATTTTTGATAAGCCATATACATCTGATCTAGTCCCCATGCAGGAACCGCTAAAGTAATGACCCGATAATTGGGTCCCAGCTTTTCTTGCAACTGCGCACGAATCGTTTCTTCTTCTTCTAAAAAAATTCCAAAGAGAAAAGAATCTCCAATCAATAGAATTTTTTTACGCGCCGATGTTTGTAAACTATCGAAACAATAAGGATTTCTAAATCCTTGAGGATTTATAGCATATTGAATACAATGATAAGAAGAGTCGTAAAAATTTAAATTTGATTTTGATTTACAAACCCAGCCGAGCGCTGGATCTTTTTTCACCCAATTGGTATCCAAACATGTTTCAGCCAAACTATTTTCAAATTGACCAACATAGGTTCGTTCGTAATATTTATAATCTGGATTGACAAATCGAAAAGCAATTTCAACAATTAAAAACAGAATAAAGAGAACCAGAAAATTATAAGCTGCTAATTTCAAATAATACATAAAACAAAAGTTACTAAACAGGCAAACCAAATGACAGCCAGCATTAATTATTGTGTTTATGTTTATGGATTAGATTTAAGAATACAAAGTGCTTACAGAAACAAAATTAATTGAACTCCATGTATATTTTAGGATACCACTTTACCTCCTTTCAAACGAATGATCTTCTGGGTCTTTGCCGCTAAATCAAGATCATGCGTTACTAAAACCAAAGTAGTTCCGGAAGCTTTATTCAATTCGAAAATTAAATCCTCTACGGTCTGAGAAGTCTCTTCATCAAGGTTGCCTGTTGGTTCATCCGCAAATAAAATCTTCGGTGAATTCGAAAAGGCTCGAGCTAAAGAGACTCGTTGCTGCTCTCCTCCACTCAATTGAGTAGGATAGTGATCATGGCGATCCCCTAATCCAACTTTCTTCAACAAATCCATAGATCGTTCGGCTGCATCCTTCTCGCCCCTAAGCTCCAAAGGAACCATGACATTTTCAAGTGCCGTAAGTGTTGGTATGAGTTGGAAGTTTTGAAAAATAAATCCAACGTCTTTGTTTCGTAGTGCTGAACGCTCATCTTCATTAAGCTTTTCCAATGCTGCTCCGTTTAGCTCGACTGTCCCACTACTGGCTCGATCTAATCCAGCACATAAGCCAAGTAAGGTAGTTTTTCCACTTCCGGATGATCCGACAATAGAAATCGTTTCTCCAGCTTCTACTTCAAAACTTACATTATCTAAAACCCGAAGTGATTTATTGCCACTTTTATATTCTTTCGTTAAATTTTGTACTCTAAGCATAATCAAAAGTAATGTTTACAAAACAAAAAAACGCTTACTAAACTGAAATGTTCAATAAGCGCTTTTTTATTTTCTTTTTCACTTGAAATCGAGTTTATTAAAATTCTGCTTTTCCTGGTGTACGAGGAAAGGCTATAACGTCTCGAATATTTTCCATTCCGGTAATAAACTGAACCATTCTTTCAAAACCTAAACCAAATCCGGCATGAGGGCAGCCTCCAAATTTTCGAAGTTCCAGATACCACCATAATTCATCTGCGTGCACATCCATCTCCTGCATTCTTTTGACCAATACATCATGGCGTTCTTCTCTTTGCGAACCTCCTATGACTTCACCGATCCCCGGAAACAAAACATCCATCGCCGCTACGGTTTCATTATCATCATTTAAGCGCATATAGAACGCTTTGAAACCTTTCGGATAATCTCGAACGATTACAGGTCGTTTAAATTTTTTCTCCACCAGAAAACGTTCATGCTCTGCCTGCAAATCTTTTCCCCATTCTGGTTCGAATTCGAATCTTCCTTTTTTGAAAGGTTTAGAATTCCTTAAAATATTTACCGCTTCTGTATAAGTAATTCTTTCGAAATCATTTTCAACAACAAACTTTAATGTATCCACCAGACCCATTGGTCGGCGTTCTTCTTTTTTCATGTTTTTTTCTAAATCCTGAATCCGCTTATCTAAAATCGCCAGATCGTCCGGATACTTATCTAAAACATAGTTAATCAAATATTTTAAAAAGTCTTCCGACAAATCCATATCATCATGGATATCAAAAAAAGCAACTTCAGGCTCAATCATCCAAAACTCAGACAAGTGTCTGGAGGTATGAGAATTTTCAGCTCTAAAGGTAGGACCAAAAGTATAGACCTTACCTAAAGCCAGCGCTCCGATCTCTGCTTGTAATTGACCAGATACCGTAAGGTTAGTTGCCTTTCCAAAAAAGTCTTGTTTGTAATCAATGGAACCATCTTCAGCTTTAGGAGGATTTCCAACATCTAGTGTTGTCACCTGAAACATTTCACCTGCTCCTTCCGCATCACTACCGGTAACAATTGGCGTATGCATATAATAATAACCCCGGTCATTAAAAAATTGGTGTACCGCAAAAGCGATAGCATGTCTAATTCTAAAAACCGCACTAAAAGTATTGGTCCGCATTCGAAAGTGTGCCTTTTCTCTTAGGAACTCCATCGTTTGCCGTTTTGGCTGCAATACATATTCATCAGGATTATTAGCTCCTAAAATCTCCAGCTTTTCTACTATCAATTCGACCGCTTGCCCTGATCCCTGCGATTCTACCAACTTGCCCTCTATTTTTATACAAGCATGAAAAGATACTTTCTTCAGAAGCTCTGCGTCAAAATTTTCAAAATCTACTACCGCTTGAAGATTATTGATTGTAGAACCATCATTTAAAGCAATAAATCGATTTGCTCGAAATGCACGAACCCATCCACGAACACAAACTTGTTCCCCTATTGGAGGTGTATTCAGAATACTTGAAATCTCAGTATATTTTGACATGACGTTATTGATTTGTAAAAAATACGAAAATGTCTCCCAATAAGTTCCAAAGCAAAACCATTTCTAATTTTTTGTTTTGAAGCTTATTTTCCGAAGAGCTGCGAAATTAAGTATTTTAAATAAAAACCTTGAAAAATCATCCGAGAAATCTAGCCTTAATTTCAGGGCTTGGAATCATACAGCTTTCTTCTTTCCCAAACCAGCGATAACGATTATTGGAAATAAAATTGTAAACTATATCCCGAATAGGTTTAGGAATGATAATAAAACCATAAAGTAGTGGCCAAAGTCCTCCAAAATTGCGAACCAATTTTAATCCGGCTGTAGAACGAGTATACGCTTTATTGTCTTCGATATAGACAAAAGTTTTCAACTGATTTTCATCCAATTCAAATTGTCGCATCAATTCTTTTGCTGGTGAAGACTGTAAGGAAGCGAAATGCAATAATTCTTTTTTATCCCTTTTAATGGCAAATTTTATAACTCCGTTGCAGAGGTTGCAAACGCCATCGAACAGAACAATAGGAAAATGCTGATCTTTTAAATTCGCCATTACTTATTAAACAAAAGCAGTACATCAAAGTTTACTGAAAAAGGTTTTTATAAAGCTCTTCTACTTTTCCAATCGTAAAAATATCGATAGAGAATCGACTAAGATCCAGACCTTTCAGATTATATTTTGAGATAAAAATTTGTTTAAATCCTAATCGATCCGCTTCTTGAATTCTTTGTTCCACTCGATTAACTGCTCGAATTTCCCCAGAAAGCCCAACTTCCCCGGCAAAACAAGTATCACTAGGTATAGAGATGTCTTGTAATGAAGAAATCAAGGAAGCAACAATTGACAAATCGATAGCAGGATCATCTACTTTAATTCCACCTGCTATGTTCAAAAAAACATCATTTTGCCCAAGCGGAAAGCCCATTCTTTTTTCTAAAACAGCTAATAGCATGCTCAATCTTCTTAAATCAAATCCAGTTGCTGTCCGTTGAGGCGTGCCATATACAGCAGTACTTACTAAAGCTTGAGTTTCTATTAGCATAGGCCGCATACCTTCCATGGTGGCAGAGACGGCACTTCCGCTGAGCCCTTCTTCATTTTGAGACAGTAGTAGTTCTGATGGATTTGACACTTCTCTAAGTCCATTTGCCTGCATCTCATAAATCCCCATTTCATCCGTTGATCCAAATCTATTTTTAATAGTACGCAAAATACGGTACGTATAATTTCGATCCCCTTCGAATTGTAACACCGCATCTACGATGTGTTCTAATAGTTTCGGTCCGGCAATCGCTCCGTCTTTTGTTATATGACCGATAATAAAAACAGGAACATTCGTTTCTTTTGCAAAGCGTTGTAATTCTCCTGTACAATCTCTGATTTGTGATACACTACCAGGAGTAGAATCTAAATGCGGAGAAGATAAGGTCTGGATAGAGTCTATTATAATTAAATCCGGATCCAGCGTTTTTGCATGTGTGAGAATTTTACTGGTATTCGTTTCGGTAAGGATAAAACAATTAGACTGCATGTGCCCTAGCCGGTCTGCCCGCATTTTAATTTGTTCTTCACTTTCTTCTCCAGATACGTAAAGAATTTTTGCAGGTACAGATAAAGCAACTTGAAGCATGAGCGTTGATTTACCTATTCCGGGTTGTCCTCCTATCAAAACTAAGGATCCGCTAACAATACCCCCACCCAACACTCTGTTTAACTCATCATCTGGAGTCACCAAACGATGCGTTTCTCCAGCTTTGATCTCTGTTAGCGCTATTGGAGCAGGATTTGCGCCATTAGAATTACCTTGCCAGATCTTTCTTTTTTCTTCTTGCGGTGTATTTTTTAGTAGTACCTCTTCGTGATAGGTATTCCATTCATTACAACTTGGGCAGTTACCCACCCACTTAGGAGAATTAGCTCCACAGTTGGTACACACGTATATTTTTTTTACTTTTGCCAATGAACTTCTGATTTTATTTTTCCTTTTAGATAAAGCAACACTTTTTAACGTTTTGTTAACACTTTGGATTTTTACTATTCGAAATAGTATTCTATTCAAATGCAAAATTAGCAAGGGTTTTGAAATTTTTAACTATCCTAGTTGATTTTTTCATTATTTAATTTTGCATTAATAGGAAATTCACAAAATTTCAAAACAAATTAAAAAAATAAAGATAGTATTCTTGAATTACTGACTTTTAGAATATTTTCTTAATTATTTCTAAAGCTTTTGATCTTAAATGGCGAAATTTCGCATAAAAAATATAGTTTTTTTTAGAAAATGTGACTTGCAAAACTTGGTAGCGTCAAAAGTTTGAAAGTTGCTAAGGAGCACTTTTTTAAGCGCGATAAAAAATACATTAAAATATAAAAGTGGCAAATCTACTAAGCCGTAACCTCAGCTTCGATTGTCATTAACTAAGCTTCTAAAGAAGCTTAAAAAGAAATTGTTTTCATTTGGTTTTTTGGGGTTATACAGGGTGCTACGTAATTAATTTTACGCTGGTGCCCTGTTCTTTTGTACCCGTCCTAATAAAAACTTATCGGTCTGCACATCTTACACAACGCGTACTTTCTGGCATATACATTAATCTGGCAGGTGGGATAGGATTTTTACAAAACGTACAAATCCCAAAATCAGGTTTATCTAATTTTGACAATGCAATTTTCAGCTTAGATAATTTTTGTTTTGAGCTTCGAAGAGCAGCTTCCGCTACACTTTTATTATTGATAGCATCCATTCGACTGACCCGCCCAATTGAATTCTCAGGACTTATAGGCTTCGTCGCTTCTTCTAGTCCATCAATTTTCTCATTTGTTTGATCAATTGCTTCCAATATTTTTTCTTTTAAAGCTTCTATCTCTGCTTTTTCCATAATGCATTTTTATTAAAAGGCTTACGAATATCAAATCTAAATTACCTCTTCTTATCCGTGGTTTATACCAAAAACTGTCCTTTGGTTTCTTATCTGGTGCTTTTTTTGCAAGTGTTAAACTACCAAATAAGATAATTCTTTCTATAAAGCTACCGTATCTTTTATTAGTATTTTGTGTTATGTAATAAAAAGCCTATTAAATAAGAAGAATACTTGAATCGATTTAACTGGACATACCTTGCCGATATGGGCAAAAAGCATCACGTAGGTTTAATGCATGGTGCAGAAAGTGGTCACTTACTGGTGTACTGTGATTCTAATATCATTCTTATTGATTTTAAGGTTCTAGAAGATAAAACGTATACTTTTTTCATAGATGAACAGCTTTGCGAGATTTCGATTGAAAAAATGAATGGTCAGTTTTATTACGGATTTGAGATTAATAAAAAGGCTGATACGCCACGTAATCGAATGCGTAAAAAAATTGAGAAAAGACACTTAAAACAGAGTTTGTTATTTCTTGCAGGCGTCATTCTTTTAATTTCCAGCTTTACTTATTTTATGGTTAAAGGAAAAGATGATTCAGTCGGAGACTATTATCAAAATATTCTTCAAAATAATGGCAAAGAAAGTAAGGCTAAAATTGTTACTGTTTCACCTTCAGAGATCACTTATTTTTATATTGTAAATGGCCAATCTTATTCCGCTGAGACTAAATCAAAAGACGAATCTATTGTAGTGCTTGAAAATGGAATGCCAATGGAAGAAGGAGATGAGTTTATTGTGACCTACGTTCCTAACAGGCCAGATCTTAATAAAATTGACTATAATCGTCCAACATCTTATCAAGTAGATCGATATAGAAAAAGAACAGTTTCTCAACATCTGTATTTAAACCCAGCTTTAGACTCTTTGAAAGCCGTTTGTATAATTGATATTGCCTTTGAAACCAAAGGTATTCAAGGCTTAGCAGATATCTATTTTCAACAAGCTTCTTCTTCTGACAACCCAAGAAACAATAAAAACACGTACGGAAAGCTTACTCGGGATATTCCTTTTCAAAACAAAGTATCTCAACGATGCCTGAACTAATTAGGCATTCTTTTACTCCATTCATATATATTAAATAACACATACCATCCTTCATTCTTCAGAATCTATCAAATTCAATCTCCTTTTACAGCAATTATATATCGAAATTTCCCTAATTTTACTGGCTAATTGTAATTACTATAAAAAATTGAATAGTGGAGTACCTTGCACAACATATAGAAAGTTTGATATTTACGACAGAACATCCTATTAATATAGAGGAGATACAGTCTTGTCTTGAAGAAACCTTTGAGACACCATTCAAACAAGAAGATTTAGAAATACTACTAAGTGAATTAAAAGAAAAATATACGGAAGAGCAGTTTTCTTTTGAATTGGTTGAAATCGCTAAAGGCTTCCAGTTTCTTACAAAAGGTGCATATCATCAGACAGTAGGAACA
The DNA here is from genome assembly GCA_964467425.1 of uncultured Saprospiraceae bacterium. Classification (GTDB taxonomy): domain Bacteria; phylum Bacteroidota; class Bacteroidia; order Chitinophagales; family Saprospiraceae; genus JAHDHW01. The sequence continues at coordinate 8,395 of CAYXQH010000062.1, read as the reverse complement.
TATCTTAAACAGACGACCAAGAAACGACTTTCAAGAGCTGCTATTGAAACGCTTTCTATTACTGCTTATAAACAGCCTGTCACCAAATCTGAGCTTGAAAAAATACGTGGCGTTAGCTGCGACTATTCCGTTCAAAAACTTTTAGAGAAAGAATTGGTGACTATATTAGGAAGAGCAGAAACACCTGGTCGCCCATTGCTGTACGGAACGACTGAAAAATTTATGGATTACTTTGGCATCAAAAGCTTAAAAGATTTACCGAAACCTAAGGACTTTAGAGCTCCAGATAGCGAAGTGGGTGAAGCAGCTCCAATCGAAGAGGAAATACCCTCTGAAGATAACACCAATGAAGCAGAGAAAGAAGAAGGTATTTCAAATGCTGATGTTTCTATTGAAGCCTTGGATCATGTCATTGAACAATCAGAAGAAGGAAAGGATCTTTCTGAACAAACAGAAGAAAATGTTGTTGAACAAATAGAGGAGAATGTCATCGCAGAAGCCAATGCTACGGATAGCACACTTGAAGAAAACAAGGACATCGAACTGGCTGAGGAGAATATTAACCAAGAAGCTGGCAATAATGCGAATGAACAGGAGGAGTAAATAGTTTCATTTTCGGATTTCTCGAAATATAATAAACATGGATAAGCCTTTAGTAAATAGAGTAGCAGGCAGTGGCTTAATCACCATTAACTTGGAAGATTTTTTCCCAACCGAAGCAATTGTTGTTTTTGATCTCAAGGACTACCTCTTTATGGAACTCATCCTAAAAGAGAAAGACTTTCGAGCTGCTCTAAAGGAACACGACTGGACTCAGTATAACGACAAAAATTTCCTTATTTACTGTTCTACAGATGCGATTATCCCGGTTTGGGCTTATATGCTGGTTTCCGCCTATGCAGAACCACATGCCACACGAATATTTCAAGGCGATAAAGAAATGTTTTATAAAGTAGCATTTATGGATGCACTTAATAATATCGATGCCAGCCAGTATGATGAAAAGAGAATTGTGATTAAAGGCTGTAGCGACAAACCTGTTCCTCCTTCAGCTTATGTTGAACTGACCCGTAAACTTCGTCCTTATGCTCAAAGTATCATGTATGGAGAGCCATGTTCGACTGTTCCAATCTTTAAACGCCCTCGGAAAAAGAAATAATATTCTGGTTTTAAGACTTTCATAGCACACAATTCCATATTTTTTTCAGAAATTGAGCAATAAGATTCTTTTGCTACAAACCATTTAGTATTCGTTGCGTAACAGAAGAATAGTTTAGTTTTACTTAAAAATAGCAGCTTATGTCTCGTGCCAAATCAATATCATTGTACTTCATGACCCTTGTCGGTATTATTCTCTTTTTTGTTTTCAGTTCATACTACACTGGCGAAGACAAGACTAGGCCTGAAACAAAAGAACGTAGCGAAGACAATATTTCTTCTTCTGGTCAATTACCACAGGTCGTTAAAAGCATTCCTTTAGATAAGTCATTCGATTTTGCAGGAGAAATTGTACCTACTGATAACTTTGATATTAAAGAACGATTAGATCGTGAATTACTGAGAGATGCTTATTGGCATTCAAGTACTGTTTTAAGTATTAAAAGATCTGCTCGTTTCTTTCCAGTCATTGAAAAAATATTAGCGGAACAAGGTATACCAGATGATATGAAGTATTTGGCAGTTGCCGAAAGCAACTTGAGCAATGCTGTTTCTCCTGCAGGAGCAAAAGGGGTTTGGCAATTTATGAAAGGAACAGGAAAACAATATGGCTTGGAAATAAACAATGAGGTTGATGAACGGTATCATTTAGAAAAAGCAACTTATGCTGCATGCAAATATTTAAAATCATTACATAAAAGATTCGGAAACTGGACAATGGCTGCTGCTGCTTACAATGTGGGTGGAAATAAATTAACTAAAGAATCCAACCTCCAACGTTCTACATCTTATTACGATTTAAATCTTAATCAAGAAACTGCTCGATATATTTTCCGAATCCTGGCTATTAAGGAAATCATGGATCGCCCTGAAGATTTTGGTTTTTATATTGAAAACGAAGACAAATACCCGCCTTTAGACAATTTTGATCAATTAGAAGTTTCTGGATCAGTTGCAAATTGGGGAGATTATGCGAAAAAATATGGTACGAGTTATCGCATGTTAAAAGTATATAATCCCTGGTTGGTATCTTCCGCTTTAGCGAATAAAGGAAAGAAAAAATACACCATAAAGCTACCCAAATAACAACACTTTTACATACACTATTTTCACACTAAATTTCTTCTTTCACAGCTCGTCTGGGAAAATCTCAAATTTTTGGACACTTTTCAAGGATCACTTCTTTTTTATTAGTCTTTCCCTTCCCTAATTTTCACCAATATTCTAAAATGATAATATGTTGCTCCTTGGCATAATATTTGGCTTTTTGCCCAGTATATCCTTTTTCCTTTCTGACTTATTTACTGACATCGCAATTATCATCATGATAAAACAAGTACTCACTACCACTATTTCCTTATTTTTTATATTCACACTTCATTTAAAAGCTCAGGTAATTACATGGGGCCCTGCAAATCCTGCAGTTACCTCAGAAAACATCAATACTTGCTATGAAGATGGAGAATTAACCTTGGAATTCACGAACGCAGGGCCAGTGTTGGTTGATGCGTCTATCGAAATAGAATTAGATACAGGAATCAATTATGTTCCAAGCTCTTTGACCTTTTCTTCTACAGGATCAGCTACGGTAATAGAGCATGATATTTCAAATCTCAATCATCCAGTTTTTAAAATAGGAGCCGTTGCAGCAGCAGAGGAAATCACCATCTCCATTCAACGAGCAGCAAATTGTGAAGCAATGGCGCTAAAAATTGGGGGTAGTACGTTTATCGATGCTGCAAAAGTATATGAGGTGGGAACAGAAGTCTCTTATTCAAATAGTGCAGCTGCAGGAACTGTAAATTATGATGTCATTTATGGCTCTTTAAGCATTACAAATGTGGATACCGATCTTGCCGTTAACAATCTGGGTAGTAGTTCCACTCGAACCATGAATATAACGAATGGTTCTTTCGGGGTTATTGAAGGATTTTATTTTGCAGATGTCTTTAATGCCGGCGATCTAACTGTTTCAGATTTTATTATTAATCCAATGGGTAGTAATTATGCTATACCTGTTGGTAATATTACTATTTCCGGAGACTCTGTCATTGTACAATTTACCGCAGCTGAAATAGCTGAGATTGATGGAAGTGTTGGAACAGTAGGAGATGGCGATGCAATTTTTGAAAAAGATGAAACATTTATTCTCGAATATACTGTTCGTCCAAATAGCTGTGGCGTAAGTAATACTATCGCTTCAGAACTGTTAGCGTGGTTTGGATGCTCCTATGAAGAACGTTGTCAATATGCCGAAAATGCTGCAAGTTTAGGACTAACAAATGCAACACCAAGTATCGTTTTATCGAATGCTTCAAAACCAAGTTTAGATTTTTGTGATACGGTTACTTATAGCGTAACATTGACGAACAATACAGCAGAAACGACTCCTGCAGGAGGAGGTTTTGCTAAAGACGTAACCGCTTTCTTAGGGTTTAGAGCAAATGCAAGCCCTATTTCTACACTAGCTAATGTAACTCAATGGGGCAGTGGAAGACACAATACGAAATTTTTTGTAAATCATAAATTAAATGGGGTTTCTGTCACCTTACCAACCATCCCTGGATTATATGGGACAGTAGTCCCCTATTTGCCACCAGATTATTTCGACTACGATCCAGATGGACCTGGAGGATTAACGGATGTTGACCTGGATGGTTATTTTGATGATTTACCAAAAGATTCTGTTTTAGTAATTAGCTATGGAACATATATAATTCCTAAAGATCCAGCATGTAGTGTAGGCAGGTATGACTATATCGGCTGGGAACATATTTCCGCAGATATCAGTTGGCATAACCAATGTGGTACTTTGATGTCTCCTAAAAGACAAGAGTTCAACTATACTAATCATATACGAGATTATCTTAATTCTACATTTATTGATTCCCCAACAGATCTTTCTGATGGAGATACTATTTCTGTTGGAATTAAGCCTCACCTTTCTACAGGTATAAAATGTGATGGAGCAAGTGGTGCATCAGGTGCAGGAGTAGAATGGATAACGCAAATTGTTTTACCAGCAGGCCTAAGTATGAAACCGGGATATGATCCATTAGTTTATAATGTAAATAATGATACGGTTACAACAAGCGCTGCTTATTCCTACACCTGGACAAATTTCCCTCTGGTTTTTGAATGCGATGATTGGGATGGTTCGAATCCAGTTTCGCTTGATTTCACTACCATTTATCTTTGTACAAATGGAACCGATACCTGTTATCAGGAAGAGGTCCATTGTTATAATGTAAACATGGTTCCGCATTGCCCATCTCCATGTGTAGGAGTAACTCCTCTTAGTTTTACAACTAAAAGAGTTTCCGAAAGTTGGACCGATAACACACAAACAACCTTAGTAGATTTAGATGATCCAAGTATCGTTACAGATTTTGTTTATCCATTTGACACGGTTGAATTTAACACCACCGGCGTCTTTAGCGACACGATGTCTGATCAATTATACTTGAGGGTTACCTACTCTCCTGAAAGTGGTGGAAATATTTTTTCCTTTGAAGAAGGAACGATAGAAATTGTAGATATTGATGGACAATATAATGGAGGGACAACCAATTATTCATTCCCACTTTCTGCTGCACCAACCGTCAATGATCTTGGTGGAGATAATTACGAAATGATATTTGATTTATCTTCTTATCGCAATTCTGTTGATCCAGCTTATCAATACGGCCAAGGTGCCGGAGGACCGCCAGCTTATGATCCAGACACTATAAAGCTAAGCGCAAGGGTTGTTATTTCAAGTACCATGACCGTCTACTCTCCCTGGAAAGTCAATAATCTTCGGTCAGAGTTTTTTATTTATGATGCAGCGAGTAATGAAGTTAGTTGTAATTCCTGGGGAAGCAGCCTATCCTACGAAAAGCCTTATTCATATGCTGGTGATCATAGCAATTCAAACTATGGTTGTAATTCAGACATACAAAATTTCTACTTAACACATCAAGCTTTAACTGGAGATGATCATCCAAATGAATATAGACCTCCTTACCAGGTGGATTCAGCTATTGTAACCATTCCTTTGGGTTGGGATTTAGATGATGTTTACTGGTTGAATGGAACAGTAATGAATAGCTCCGATTATGAATTAAAACCAGATCGGACATTAATTATTAGAAGACCTTCGACTTATAAGGATTATGATAAAAGGAATACTTTTTATCCAAAATTCCAGGTCAAAGTCACTCCAAATTGTCAAGCTGTTGCAGGGAATAATAACAAATTTGATTATACTGTTTATTTAAAAGATTATGCTTACCTGACTGATACCTCAGCTCATGTACCCAGAACAAGTAGCGACAATGCCGGAAGAATAAGTTATACACCTCCAACGATGACTTTAACTCCACTCAACCAGACTGTTTCTGCATATGAAGATACGGTACAATGGACTGTAAGAGTTTGTAATTCGACCAGTGACATGGATGTAGATTTCAATTGGTTATTATTGGAAAACAACGGAAATCAAATTCAGGTAGATAGCGTCGTAGATATTACTGGAGGCGGATCAACTTTATTAGCGGATAGTACGACAGCAAGTGGCGGAATTTATGTACAGATAGGTGCTCTTGACCAGGGGGAATGTACAGATTTAATCATTTATAGTAGCTTCACTTCTTGTGATAGAGACACCCTACAAATTAGTCATGGATGGTCTTGTAGTAGCTATCCGACAACTGATGATGTTGTGGCTTGTGGTGCTCAAAACGAAGTGTATATTTTACCCCAAGCAGCTCAGGTTTCAACAACTATTACACCTTTAACAGATACACCAAGTGACCCTTCCGATCCAGGAGCAGGAACCTGGGGAAGTTCAAGTGTCGACATGTGTTCAGCTTTTCCTGCAGAGGTAATGGTCATAAATGCACAACCTGCCTATTTATATGATGTAACATTAAAAATAAAAATACCTTCTTCCGGTAGTGGATTAGTCTATGTACCAGGAAGTGCAACAATAGAAGTAGAAGGAATTGATGCAGTGAATACACCTCGTTCTATAGGAGCAACTGCTGAATCATCTTTAGTAACATCTAGTAATAATGGAGATTTATTTTGGATTGTTACTTTAGAAGAACTGGACCCTACTAATTATGGAAATGGAGAACCTTTCTCGGGAACTTTAAATTCTTCGAATAATGAATTTATCCTAAGATGGGAAATGGAATCCACCTGCGACTTAGTTTCAGGTGATAATTTTAATGTCACCATTGAAGGAAACGATCCTTGTGGATCTCCTGCTGAAGGAAGTGGCGAACAAGTAAATGGATTCCCTATAAACCTTAATGGTGTAGCCGCTCCTTACTTTTCTTTTATTACCGTTGACATCACACCAGACAATGAAGTAAAAGGTTGCGATGATGGTAAAACAATAGAATTAGAATTATTATTAACCAGTGGATCAACGGGCTCAACAGATTCTCTTGACATAATCTTACCTGAAGGTATTGGTTATGATGGAAATTTTGTTTGTAATACACCAGGTAAATGCCCAATTTATATTGGATCATCAATCATCAATGGAGAAGAAATTTTATCGTTCAAATATCCTGCAGGTGTAACTGGAAGTATTGATTTCACTTTTGATATAACCACAGATGATCGTGGAGGATGCGGCACAAATGAAGTCATTAAATTTCAGAGTAAAACTACTTTAACAGGTCTTACCTGTGGTGGTGGATCTTGTGCTTCGACAGAAGTATTCACAGGTAATGAAGAAATAAACATTAGCATTGAAAAACCTATTTTGGATGTGGCTTTTACTTACTTACTTGCTAATACAGTAACTACACCGACCACATTCAGCTATGATATTGACATTACAAACACAGGGATTGATACAGAAAACGATGTAATTGTTGAATTCTATTGTTTAAATGCAGCAGGAGATGACATCATTGGTAGCGCTTTAGCAAAAGACACCGTAACTTCAATTCTTATGAATGGTTCCACTGCTACCTTATCTGGTGAATTTGGAGCTAGTTGTAATACTGCTGATGGAATTGCTGTTTTGATTGTACCAGAGTATGACAACTGTTACTGTACCGCCTTGAATGATATGGGTGAAAAATCAGCAGGCTTAAGTGAAATACCACACGACAAAATATCAAATGTCGCACTACCAATTGAGCTGGAAGCTTTTTCTGCAACTGTTGACGATTGTGAAATCACCATTAAGTGGACCACGCAAACGGAAATCGATAATGACTATATCGATATAGAAAGAAGTTTTGATGGTACTAGCTTTATACCTTTTAAAAGATTTGAGGGAGATATAGATTCATACGAATCCAAATTTTATGAAGTAAAAGATATGCATGAACGGTTTGTCGAAAAGGTTTACTATAGACTAAAGCAGGCTGATCAAAATGGTAGCATCAATTATTCGAATGTTATTTTGGTAGAACCTAAAGGTTGTGGAAATGAAGAAGATCAACGCCTTAATGTTTATCCTAATCCAGTTCGAAAAGGAAATGAAGTTTCTGTAATCTTTAAAAATTATATCACTAATAACAAGGTCACCGTAAGTATTGCTGGTATCAACGGAACGGTTTTACAATCTTTTCCACTAAGTAATCTTCAACAAGGTAAAAATAGTTTCACCATTGATCTATCTAATTTACCCGGAGGTACTTATACCATTTTAGTAGAACAACTAAACGGGAAAATACTTAGGGAAAAACTAGCCGTCATGAAATTATAGTTTTCTAATATTAGAAACATATTCAATTTTTAGGTTTTCGATTTTATCCAAAAAAAATAGATAAAATCGAAAACCTAAAAAATCTTACTTTGTATAAACTTTCCTTTTCTATTCAGTTTACACGTCTTTTTTTTTCCAGCAAGCCATATGTGCTTTTCTTATAGAACAATCCTGTTCGTTAGTCGAAAGATTTAATCCTTTAATGGAAATATTGGGTAATTTTCGGGTTCCTAAAGCATAAGCCATTGTTTAGGAAAATGATCTTTGACATGCTTACTTAGCTTTCTCCAAATCAATAGATATAATTTTGATTGGAATACGTTTGTTTTATTAGCTATTTAAAATACCTAAAAGCGGGTTTCTTAGACTTTAATCCTTAAAAATTTTAAACCCGAGTTAAAGGTCTGTTAAATAAAAAAAAAGGGTAGCGGGAATTAATATTTTTGTAAAAAGCAAAACGTTAACATATTCAAGGCTAATCATATAGATTAGATAAAAAATTCCTTAATTTTATCCCTTAGT
>CAYXQH010000061.1:0-16007 GCA_964467425.1 uncultured Saprospiraceae bacterium | reverse complement strand
CCTCCATACCATTTTAAAAGCTTGGAAAGTTCGAGCTTATCTTCAGAGAATTTATTCTTGACTCTATTCGCTAAAAAGTATCTGGCATTATCATCTAACTGCTGATCTAATTTGTCTGCAGTGAAAGCCTCGTTGCGTAATCGAGGACAGGAAATGGATGCGCAATTTACCGCAAAATGAATTCTGGGCTCGTCGAAGTTTTCACGAATGATACCATGTTCAATATTATTCAAATCGTAATTAGCACCTTCAATATTTATAAACTTAATATCCCATACTGTATTGACGAAAGGGATTCCATTCTTAATATCTTTGATGCTTATAAGCGGATAATTATCTACAATAAGTTGTACCGTAAAGGCATTATACGCATTAATCCAATAAGCTAGTTGCTGATCTTTAGACCAGTTTTTATTATTTGGATGATTGTTTTGTAAAAGCGAAATATACTTGTTGAATTTTAAGCTATCCTGGATGATGCCTTTATAGTTTACTTGCCCCTCTTCCGTGACGTGCTTTTGTAATAAGCCGTTCCAGATTTCATGCGAAATAGGCTGAGAGGAAGAGTTGTAATCTTTAACACCACAGCTTGTAAGTAGGCTTAAGAATAAAACGAAACTGAAAAATAATGTGGTTTTCATTGTTTTGTGAAATTTTTCTAAAATAATCAGATAAAGCAAGAACTTTATAATACCTTTCAATGCAAATCATCCATTCTTTATAAAACAATTTTTAATATAAAAGGATGACGGATTTAGATTCTAAAATATTTGATTGTCAATCTACGGACTTTTATTGATAGACGAATATGGAAAAAGGGTTTTTAAAATATAAAAAATCGAACGTTCATTATTATCGATTCGGACAAGGAGATCAATTACTGATTGCCCTTCATGGATTTGTAGATGATGGAGCACTATTCTATGAGTTGGAAGAAAGTCTTAAACATAAATATATCGTATATGCTATCGATCTTCCTTATCATGGCAAAACGGTTTGGGAAAAGCCCCTTTATGATCAATCCGATTTTAATGCGATTTTTAAAATGATTCTTGAAAAGGAAAAGAAGGCAAGATTTGATTTGATGGGTTTTAGCTTAGGAGGAAGGATTGCTTTAAAAATGTTATTAGAATGGTCTTCAACAATTGATACTACTTTTTTGATTGCGCCAGATGGCTTAAAAGCCAAAAGCGATTTAACACCATTTTGGCTTCGGTCGTTTTTAAAAAGTCTTTTAAAATACCCGGGCTGGTTAATCGCACTTACGAAGGCTATGAATAAGATGAAGCTCTTGAGTTATTTTCATTTTAAATTTGTACGCCATCATATCTCTACAAAAGAAAAAAGAGATCGCCTATTTAATACCTGGAAAGCGCAGTATTACTTCAATCCAAATATTCGGGAAATGCGGTCTTTTTTAAAGTCCAATCCAATGCGGGTAGAATTATTTTTTGGAAGAAATGATAAAATTATTCCGACCTCAATCGGAGAAGCCTTAAGCAAAGATTTACCAAATGTGCATTTAAATATTGTGGATAGCGGGCATCAACTCGTCAACGAAAAACTAAACGAGCAACTAAAAAAAGTAATAAGCCGATAGGTTGTAAATCAAAAGTCGTGATTTGACCATTTGAGGTTTTATATTTTGGCTAAAAACCTAGAAACAAAAAAAGCCACTGAAAAAATCCAGTGGCTTTCGAAAATGAGTTTCATACGTTTATTTCTTAGATTTCTTTCTTTTCTTCAAGGTTACTTTTGCACCAGTCAAAATAGAGATAGAATTAATCTGATCACTTTGTGGGCCTAAGCCTTTCGTAAACTGATGCTGGTAGTTAGGTTGTAGAAATATACTCATACGTGGCGTAAAATATCGCTCTACACCAAAACCTATATTTGCAGTCAAAGAAGTATTATTAGAAAAACTTCCACCTTCCAAAACGCCGTCAAACGTTACACGATCAAATTGCTGATATTCTTCAGGAATTCTGGTAGTTGGTGTTGTAAAGTTTATTGAACCATTTGAATCATCTAAATCTTGAGTAGTGAAACTATAAAAGGTTTCTAGGTTCATATTTAAAGATGCTCCGGAATAAGCATATACATTCCATTTTTTCTTTTCAAAGAAATTGTACTTCAGCGCTACCGGCAATCGAATGACTTCTAATTCAGTTCCTTCGAATCTTTGTCGAACATATCCGTCCTCAAAACTTCCTCTGTCTCTGGAATCGTCTCTTGAACCATAACGAACGGAAGAGTACATTGCACCAGTCTCAATTTCCCACTTTCCATATTGAAAACCTAAACTCAAACCACCACTGTATCCTGGAGCCCACTGATTAAAAGGTTCAAAATCTGAAGGTTTACTACTCCTAGGATTCGCGACATAATTAGGAAGACTCGCGATACTAGGTGTCATGACAAAGTTTGCATCAGCACCTAATGTCATACCAATTCTAACTTTTATGGGCTGTTTTAAATCTGTAAATACTTTACTTCCTATTATTTCTTCCATACCAGGAACAGCATAAGTATTTTCCTTTAAAAGAACTGGATCCATCAAATCTGTATTGATAGGTAGGTCTTCTGAAACAGGATTACTTGTTTCATTTAAAGTAGAAGGTTTTTCTTCTGGATTAGAAGCTATAGATGGTGTAGCATCTATAGCAATTGGATTAGCCTCCAATTCGACCTTTTCTGAAAACACAGTAGTGGTCGATTCAGAAATTGAATTTAAAGTTGTTTCAGAAACATTGCTAGTTTGGATTGGTGTTTCGTTTACAACAAATTCAGGAGTAGTAGTTTTGTTAATTTGATCATTGCGTTCTGATGTAGATGTATTTTCATGGTCAGAAGCAATAGGTGTAGAGACCTCGTTTAGATCGTTTTTGCTTGTATGAGTAGGGCTTGAAAGAGTAGTATTGTTTTGAGTTACTTTTTCGTTTGAAACAATATCCGAGCGATGTATTTTCTTGAATGGTAAAAACTGCACTAGAGTGAATATAAAAAGAGCAACCAAAGCAATTTCCGCAACTTTATATTTTACAAGTCTACGTCTTACTGCATAAGGATCGTTCAGTCTTTCTTTCATTAAATCCCAATGTTCAGGATTGTATTCTACGTCTATATTGTGTAGGCTTTCATATGCAATGCCATCTAGCATTACATTATCTAATTCGGCATTTGAATTAGCATCTGTATCGATTTTGTCCTCCATAAGGCTCCAGTCCGAAGGGCGATACTCCGCTTCGTAGTTTTCCAACATCTTCTTTATAGCCTTGTCAAAATTATCTTCCATGTTCAACGTAATTTTTAGCAAGAGTCGCTTTTAGTTTAGTTCTTGCTTTCACTAAATTCGATCGTGATGTACTTTCGGTGATGCCTAGTTGTAATGCAATTTCTTTATGAGAAAATCCTTCAATAACATACAAATTGAAAACAGCTCGATAAGCAGGTGACAATGATTGTACCGCAATAAGAATTTCTTTTTCAGTACATTGACTAACTGCATCTGCATCCTTTCCACTTAGGTCGTATGCTTTTTCAAGATCTTCCGTTCGTCTACGAACGTTTTTGCGATAAAAATCTATGGAGGTATTGACCATAATCCGACGAATCCATGCAGAGATGGATGTTCCGGGTTGGTACTTAGAAATGTTGTTGAAAACTTTTAGAAAACCATCATGTAAGATATCGAGTGCATCTTCACGATTATTACTATAGCGTAGGCATACGCCCATCATCTTGCTATAATGCTGCTCATATAGCTGTTTTTGCGCCCAGCGCTCCTTGTTTACACAAGCCGATATGAAATCTTTTTCGTCGTGTTGCAACTTTAAAGCGATATCCATGATAAACGATTTTTAAAGTTAGTCCAAATTGTCGTGTTTTCCAACATAAAAAGTCTAAAGACTCTAGAAGTTTAACGCTTTGTATATTAAACGATTATAGGCTTTATTCTGCTGCGAAGACAAGATGAAATAACTTATTTAATGCAAATAGTTCTTACAAGTTTGCCTACTTAACCCATAAAATCATTATTTTTTCATGTATTAACTTCAATTTAACAGCTATATGTTGGTGATTTTCTATAAAAAATAGAGGATAAAGGTATGCTGTTTTCCAAGGAAAGAGTTTATTTTTACGGCAATAACAGGGCAAACAATTAATTCCCGATTTTAAAAAGTTAGTGATCCCGATAGCTATCGGGAAAGAGATTGAAAATGAACATTGTTGAGCTAACTTTTTAAACCAAAAGAAGGATTTAATTTTTGGCAATACTAAATACAATACTATTATGGAAGAACAAGAAAAAGTAATTGTTGAAGAGTCAGGTAATACCTTGACTGTCGATAATTTTGCAAAATATACACAGGACGCAATGGACTGGGCAGTAGAGTTTGCACCTAAATTAGGATTAGCATTAGCCATTCTCTTTATAGGATTATGGTTGGTGAAAAAAGTAAGTAGGTTATTTCAAGTGGCATTAGAGCGAGCTAAGATGGCACCTGAGGTTGTTTCTTTTTTAGGATCAATGGTTTCTATGGCCTTAAAAATTGCAGTTATCCTGATTGCAGCAGGTGTAATTGGTTTTGAAATGACTTCTCTGGCAGCATTGATTGCCGCAATTGGTTTTGCAATAGGGATGGCACTTCAGGGGAGTCTGGGAAATTTTGCATCGGGGATAATGGTTATGGTTTTTAAACCTTATAAAGTTGGAGACTACGTAGAAATTAGTGAAAAATTTGGACGTGTTGAAAGTATTCAGATTTTTAATACTTCCGTTATTACACCAGGAAATAAAACGCATATCATTCCTAATGGTCAGGTAACAGAAGGAGTTATTACTAATTTTTCAGTTAAGGGGCATATTCGATTAGAACTGAATGTATCCATGCCCTATGAGGAAAGTTTCCCAAAAGTGAAGCAAGTGATTTTGGATGCACTTTATGAAATGCCTAATGTGATGCAAGATCCTCCTCCTTTGGTTGGAATTGAGACCTATGATAGTCATAATATTACAGTAAGTGTCCGTCCGTTTATCAAACCTGATGATTATTGGGATGTTACTTTTGAAGCCAATGGAAGAATCAAAGAAGCATTTAGCAGAGCTGGGATTAAAATGGCATACTCAGAAGGAATTGAGCTTGGATCAATTGGAGTGTAAACAAATAAGTAAGAAATAACAAACAAAAAGTTTATAGTAAAAATATTTTCCTTACCTTTAAGGCTCAATTGAAGCTTTTTGAGTAATTTTGGCGTTACAAAACCACTGGAAACAATACTTACCAAAACCCTTTATAGAACATGAGCAAAGGCAAGAATGGACAGGTTCCTGAAAATGGTCAATCCGATGATAATGTGATTACCCTTTCCGGGATGTATAAAGAATACTTTTTGGATTATGCATCCTATGTGATTTTAGAAAGAGCAGTCCCATCTGTGGAAGATGGCTTAAAGCCAGTACAAAGACGTATCCTGCATTCTATGAAGGAAATGGATGATGGACGATACCATAAAGTTGCCAACATCATTGGACAGACGATGCAATATCATCCGCATGGTGATGCTGCTATTGGTGATGCTTTGGTAAATCTCGGTCAAAAAGATTTATTGATTGATTGTCAGGGAAACTGGGGTGATAACCGAACAGGTGATCGATCTGCAGCACCTAGATATATTGAAGCCCGATTAACGAAGTTTGCATTAGACGTTGCTTTTAATGGTCAAACGACGGAATGGCAGGTGACTTACGATGGACGAAAAAAGGAACCGATTAATCTTCCAATGAAATTTCCATTATTGCTCGCTCAGGGCGCAGATGGAATTGCTGTTGGTCTTTCCACAAAAATTTTACCGCATAATTTTATTGAGCTAATCAGAGCATCCATCAAAATTCTTGAAGGAAAGTATGTTCAGATATTTCCTGATTTTCAAAATGGTGGATCAATAGATGTTAGTGATTACAATAGTGGGAAAAGAGGAGGAAAAGTAAGAGTACGAGCTAAGATTGAAAAAGTTGATAAAACTACTTTAGCCATTCGTGAATTGCCTTATGCTGTAACAACCACATCTTTGATCGACAGTATTCTAAAAGCAAATGACAAAGGGAAAATAAAAATTAAGAAGGTTGTCGATAACACTGCGAAAGATGTAGAAGTGCTGATTGATTTGGCGGCTGGAATATCTCCGGATCTTACGATTGATGCCCTGTATGCATTTACTAATTGTGAGACATCTATCTCTCCAAATGCTTGTGTCATTATTGATGATAAACCGCATTTTCTAAAAGTTAATGAGATTCTTAAGACCTGCACGGAGATGACTAAAGAGTTGCTTCGGATGGAATTGGAGATCAAGAAAGGAGAACTCGAAGAAAAACTACTCTTTGCAAGTTTGGAAAAAATATTTATCAAAGAGAGAATCTATCGTGAAATTGAAGAGTGTGAAACCTGGGAAGCAGTAATAAAAACGATTGGCAAAGAATTAAAGAAATACGTTTCAACTCCAAAAGATAAAGCGAAGAAAACAGATAAGCGAATTAAACTATACCGTGATATTACCGAAGATGATATTGTGCGCTTGACAGAAATTAAAATCAAACGAATTTCTAAGTATAATTCTTTTAAAGCGGATGAACTAATCGCCAAGCTTGAAGAGGAACTTAAGTTAGTCATCTACAATCTTAAAAATCTCACGAAATATGCGATTGCTTATTTTGAAGAGTTGTTGAAAAAGTATGGAAAAGGGAAGGAGCGTAAAACGAAAATTGAAGAGTTTGATAATATAGAAGTTCGGGCAGTTGTACAGAATAATTCCAAACTTTACGTTGATCGAAAAAGTGGATTTATTGGCTCTAGTTTGAAAAAAGATGAGTTTATATCTGAATGTTCGGATATCGATGACATTATTGCTTTCTGTAAAGATGGTACATTTAAAGTCGTTCGAATGGCAGACAAAGTATTTATAGGAAAAGATATTCTACATGCCGCAGTATGGAAAAAAGGTGATGATCGAACAACCTATAATATGATTTATGTGGATGCAAAATCTGGTAAATCAATGGGTAAGCGATTTAATGTTACAGCGATTACCCGAGATAAAGCTTATCATCTTGGAAAAGGTAGTAACAAATCGAAGGTCCATTATTTTACCGCAAATCCGAATGGTGAATCTGAAACCGTTACCATTCAATTATCGCAAGGCTGTAAAGCGCATAAAAAAGTATTCGATTTTGATTTCGATTGGTTAGCTATTAAAGGAAGAGGTTCGCAAGGTAATATTGTGACGAAATATCCCATCCGAAAAGTGACGCAATTAGAAGTTGGTAAATCAACTCTAGGCGCAGTGAAAATCTGGATGGATGAAGTAAGTGGAAGACTGAATACTGATGAACGTGGACTTTTCCTAGGAGATTTTGATACTGGAAATAGTTTGCTGTTAGTTTACAAAGATGGTACTTATGAAGTTGCAGATATAGATATGAATCGAAAATTCGACCCGAAAGGAATCTTCTCTATTTCTAAGTTCAATGACGATACCGTTATCACAGCAGTTTATTATGATGGTGATAAAGGATGGTCGGTCGTGAAAAGATTTCAAGTCGAAACGACTACCAATAATCAAAAGTTCTCCTTTATTACTGAGCACAAAAGTTCGAAAGTGTTTTTTGCTTCTACTAAAGAAAACCCAACGATCGAATATTGTACGAAAGAGAAAAAAGAAAAAGTGGAATGGGAGTTGGAACTTAGAGACTTTATTGAAGTAAAAGGCTGGAAGTCTTTAGGTAATAAATTGAGTGATCAAAGAATAACCAGTGTGAAAGAAGTCATTACCAATGCAAATGATAAAGACAAACTACAAGCAGGAGATAGCATCGAATTTGATGTAGATGAAAGTCAAGGTAAACTTTTTGAATAGTTTGACTTGTCTTCTTAACCTTTTAATTTCTTAATTCTTTGACGACAGAAGACTATCAAAAAATTTCGTCCACCCTTCCAAAACAACCCGGAGTCTATCGATTTATTGATTCTAATGGGACCATCATCTACATCGGGAAAGCCAAGAATCTAAAAAACAGACTCTCCTCTTATTTCGGGAGTAGAAAACATCAGACTCCTAAGACGCGAACCATGGTTCGTAATTCAGATCATTTTGAGTTTACAATAGTTGAGACAGAGACTGATGCACTTTTATTAGAAAGTACGCTGATTAAAAAATTCCAACCACGGTATAACGTGATGCTAAAGGATGGGAAAAGCTATTCCTATATCTGTATAAAAAAAGAACGTTTTCCTAGAGTCTTTATAACACGAAGAGTGATCAAAGATGGTTCAACTTACTTTGGACCATATATGTCAAAATACAGAGTGAAAATTATTTTAGACCTCATCAAAAATATCTTTCCACTACGGACCTGTAATTTTAATCTTTCAGAAGAAAATATTTCAAAAGGTAAATTTAAAGTCTGTCTAGAGTATCATATAAAAAATTGCGAAGGACCATGTGAAGGCTTAGAGTCGGAAGAAAATTACAATAAGAAAATTGACCAGATAAAAAATATGCTTCGAGGAAAATTTTCTGCAGTAAAGCAGCATCTGAAAGAAGAGATGGCACACTATGCAGAAAATTTAAAATTCGAAAAAGCACAACAAGCAAAAGATAAATTAGATGCTTTTGTAGATTATCAAAGCAAGTCAACCGTTGTAAGTACAACCTTGCAAGACCTGGATGTTTTCACCATTGCATCGGATGAAAAAATTGCCTATGTAAATTATCTCAAAATAATCAATGGCGCAGTAATTACCATCTACACGCAAGAAATGGTGAAGAATCTGGATGAAGATGAAAAGGATTTACTGGCGTTTGTGGTGCCGCAAATTCGGGAACGATTTAGTAGTATTACAAAGGAGATTATTGTTGCTTACAAAATTCCTTTGCCAGATAAAGAGGTGACATTGACGATCCCAAAAATTGGAGACAAGAAAAAATTACTGGACTTGTCAGAAAAAAATGTAAAGTATTATTTATTACAAAAGAAAAAAGAAGCGCTCAAACATCAGAGCAAGCAAACACATACCGAACGAATTTTGAAAACACTACAATCTGACCTTAATATGAAAGAGGTTCCTTTACATTTGGAGTGTTTTGATAATTCTAATATTCAGGGTTCTAACCCCGTAGCCTCTTGTGTGGTCTTTAAAAATGCGAAACCCTCCAAAAAAGATTATCGCCATTTTAAAATTAAAACAGTAGAAGGCCCTGATGATTTTGCATCGATGGAAGAAGTAGTGCATCGAAGATATCGAAGGATGCTTCAAGAAGGCGATGAATTGCCTCAGCTGATTATCATTGATGGTGGGAAAGGACAATTAAGCTCAGCAGTAAAAAGTTTAGAGCTGCTGGGTATACAGGATAAAGTAACCGTCATTGGAATTGCTAAAAAGCTAGAAGAAATTTTCTTTCCAGGAGATTCTATTCCTTTATATATTAATAAAAAATCAGAATCCTTAAAGCTTATTCAGCAAGCAAGGAATGAAGCCCACCGTTTCGCAATAAACTTCCATAGAAATCAACGCTCAAAAGATTTTGCGGGAACAGAGATTACTCAGATTCCGGGCATCGGAGAAAAGACCGCAGAAAAGTTGCTTATCCATTTCAAGTCAGTCAAAAAGATGAAAGAAGCAACCGCCAAAGAAATAGAGGAAATTGTCGGGAAGTCTGCTGCTAAAAAAGTGAAAACGTATTTTTCTATGAATGAGGAAGAGTAAGTCCCGATTGAAAATCGGGAAGTGATAGTTCGTCTTCGACGAAAATGATGGTCGCCTTCGGCGAAATGATAGTTTGCCTTCGGCAAAAATAGAAAGATGTTTTAAATTGCTTGATGTAGTTTGCCAAGGATGGAAAAATAGGTTTTCTGAAAAAATCGGAGAAAAGAAAAAATATATAAAGTATAATCTCATTTTGCCGAAGGCAAATAAAAATTTCACCGAAGGTGAACTATCATTTTCGAGCGTAGCGAGAACCATCATTTCCCGATTTTAATCGGGACCATCATTTTCGACGAAGTCGAACTATCATTTTCATCTCGCCGTAGGCAAATAAACGCCTAAAGTCCATTTTGAGAAACAGCTTGTTGCGCTAAATTTAGAAATCCAGTAGTGCTTAAAGCACCATCACTTCTTACAAGTTCTCTGCCTTTGTCGTCGAGAAATATGAGCGTAGGATAAACCTGAACATTATAAATGAGAGAAAGATCCGGGCCATTCCCTTTTTCAGCATCAACTTTATAGCTGATCATATTTTCTTTAAGGTAATCTTTTACAGAAGGGTCAGTGTAGACTTCCTGATCCATTAATTTACATGGGGTGCACCAGTCAGTATATACATCCACGAAAACAATTTTGCCTTTAGATTGAGCATCTTCTAATACACTGGTCAACGTTTTTGAAGTTACGAATATACTTGATGGAGCATTTGGTTTAGAGTTACCAGATGTTGCTTTTTTTGATCCATTACAATTGAACAATAAAAAAGGTAGTATTGCTATTAAAATGATGCTTAAATATCTCATGGGCGATGATTGTTATGAATAAATACAAAAGTATAAAAAATCTAAAGCCTTTTTAATGAAATCTCTTTCAAGGTGTGTTTATTGTATAATTCGTATCCCTTTATGATAAGTTTCACTTATTTAGGGTTTTTTTATAAATGTTAAGCGTCTTTCGAGCAGTTTCCAGGGTCGTAAAAGAAGAAAGTTTTTGCAAACCATTCTGAACGAGTTTGTCTTTTAGACTATCATTATTAAGAAAAGTTAAAACATGATGGGCTAATTGTTTCGCGTCACCAACCGCTGCAGTTAATCCAGTCACTTCATGTTGAATGATTTCAGGTGCACCGCCAGCTCTGGTAGCAACTATTGGAAGTTTACTAGCCTGCGCATCCAGAAGACTAGTACCAAGACCTTCTTCTTTGCTGGTGAACAAAAAAACGTCAATCTCAGGAAGAATCTCAGGGATGTCTTTTCGAAATCCAGTGAATTGGATGTTGCGGCTTAACTGTCGTTCTTCAATATATTGCTGAACTTTCTTTTGCTCACCTCCGTCACCACCTATCATCAAAAATCGAGCAGTCGGTTTTGATTGTAAAATAATCGTAGCAGTATCAACAAATGTAAAATAATCTTTGTGAGGAGCAATAGCAGCAACATTTGCAATCAAAGGACTTTGTAAAGGGATGTCAAATTCTTTCCGAAGAATATTTTTATTATCAAAATGAAACTTTGAAGGATCAATGCCTGAGTGGACGACTTCAATTTTAGATGACATTCGAATATCGTTTTCGATTACTTTTTTTATAAAAGCTGAAACGCATAATATGGCTTGAATATTCGGATGATTATACTTCCAAAGAGAGAATCGATTTTTTTTAATTGGAAAGTCAACACGTCTGCTTAAAACGAATGGTGTTTTAATATTAAAAAAGGAAGCTCCTAGACAAGCAAAAGTATGCGCATGTGCATCATGTAAATGGACCAGATCAACTTGATGTTTCTTTATCGTTTTTGAAAGTAAGAAGCCAGGGGCGAGGCTAATGGCAGCTCTTTTTTTATAAGGGATAAAAAAGATATTTTCTTTAGTGCAAAAATCAGCTATGGCAGAATCTTTGACGCAAAGGATAATTTGCTTAACGCTAATTTTGCGAAGTTCTTTAACCAGATAGGCAATCTGCTGTTCTCCACCTCTCCATGATTTTGCTGATGAAAAATGAAGTACTGTCATTTGTTTAGCTCGCGAAGGAGTTTGTATTTGAGATGAACTAATTTAGCATTTCGGATACTAATAATCCAACCATTTTTACCATCTAAAAAAGCAGTTTTAATAAAAAAGGTTTTTAAAAAACGGACTATAGGTGAACACCATATCTTGATAAAGTTACTTTTTTTTCCGGTCGACTGTAATTCTAATGCGGAGAGTTTAGCATATTTTTGAATCCGCGCCAAATGCTCTTCATGCGTTTTATAAGAATAGTGGAAAAGCTTCCCTTGAAGTTTGTTTACCTGCAAATTATTAACTTGATAATCTAAATATTCATGAACATAGTTACCAAGCCATTTAGTTTGTTTACGATTAAACAAACGAACTTTCCATTCTGGATACCAGCCACTATGTTTTATCCATTGGCCACAGAAATTTGTTTGTCGATCTAATGCATATACTATTCCTTCGTCTAGTTGAAGTTGATTAATAGTGATGGCCAATTCGTCGGATAAAATTTCATCTGCATCAATAGAAAGAATCCAATCATGCATAGCCATTTGATTGCCATGATTTTTAGTTTTCGAATAACCTAACCAATCCAGGACGACTACTTTTGCACCAAGCTTTTCAGCAATTTGGACGGTTGCATCAGTGCTCTTAGAATCAATAATTAAAACTTCAGCGGCTACTTTATGTAATGCTAGAATACAAGACTCAATATTTGCTTCTTCATTATGCGTGATCACCACTGCTGAAATATTGTTCATCTAAGAAAGTGTTTTTTAACTATCGAAGGGTTGTAAACTTTTTATTAAGTCTTAATATTCCCATAAGCAATAAAATGTGGGTTTAGTAAGTCTTTTTTATTATAGCGTAGCGGCTCTTTGCTTGTTGCGTCAATTACTTTTCCACCCGCTTCTTCCAAAACAATTTGAGCAGCTGCAGTATCCCATTCCATTGTCGGTGCAAGCCTGGGATAAATGTGTGCATCATTTTTTGCTATGATCGTAAACTTTAAAGAGCTTCCTTTTGAAACGAGATTCGGGGCTTCAAATTGCTCAACAAAAGATTGTGTTGCTTCATTAAGGTGAGAACGAGAACAAACGATGCCTAACGCTTTTTGATCAGAAGTAAAAGAAGAACAATGAAGCTGCTGTTCTTTACCGTCTTTTACATGAAAAGCTCCATGCCCCTTAATTGCCCAAAAAAGTTCTTCCGTCGCAGGGACATAAACCACTCCCGCAAAAGGAGTTTGCTTATTAATCAAAGCAATATTAACCGTGAATTCACCATTTCGTTTTATAAATTCTTTGGTTCCATCAAGCGGATCTACCAGCCAATAGTATTCGTATTGGCTACGTTCTTTATAGTCAACAAGCTTATTTTCCTCTGAAATGATGGGGAAGATTGAATCTAGTTGCACCAAGCCATCACAAATGATTTTATTCGCAGCTTGATCTGCTTTCGTTAGTGGCGAATTATCTGATTTATACTCCACTCCAAAACGATCAACGTCGCTATAAATGGCCATAATCGCCTTTCCTGCCTCGATAGAAATAACAGAGACTTGATCAATAATCTTTCTTATATTCATATTCGATAGTTACTTTTGCAAAAGTAGGAAAATGTTGAGTCACTTAGCAATGGCAAATAATTAATTTCTGACTTTAATAAAAGGAAAGGCGCGGTTTTTGATATTTATATTTTTTTAATGTATTATTGTTTTAGAAACAGATAAGATATAAAACTAAATTTCAATGAATAATAAAAAAGTTTTGGTAACAGGAGGGTGTGGATATATCGGAAGCCATACAATCATTGATTTAATCGAATGTGGGTTTGAGGTTGTTTCTGTAGATAATAACGTCAATTCTTTTGCTAGAGTAATGGATGATGTTGAAAAAGTGACCAATAAGAAAATTCAAAATTATACGCTAGATTTATGTGATTTTAATGCAACAAAACAAATTTTTGAAGATCATTCAGATATTAGTGGTGTGATTCATTTTGCAGCATTAAAAAGTGTCGGAGAATCTGTCAATCAACCTTTAAGATATTTTAAAAATAATATTAACTCCTTATTGAATATTCTCCAGTGTTGTAAAGATTATGATGTAAAAGGATTTATCTTTTCTTCAAGTTGCTCGGTATATGGAAATGCAACAGCTCTGCCTGTAACGGAAGAAACCCTTTTTGAAGAAGCTGAAAGTCCGTATGCACGAACCAAGCAAATTGGCGAGCAAATGGTCAAAGATTTTGCAGTTAATAATCCCAACGTGAGTTCTGTAATGCTTCGGTATTTTAATCCGGCAGGGGCACACGAAAGTGGCTTGATTGGTGAGCAACCTAAAAACGTAGCATTAAATCTTGTTCCTGTTATTACTGAAACGGCTATTGGAAAAAGAGACCAAATGATGGTTTACGGAGGTGATTATGATACTCGGGATGGAAGTTGTATAAGAGATTATATTCATGTAATGGATATTGCTAATGCCCATACAAAAGCTATAGAATACCTCTTTTTAGATAAAAATTCTGCTAATTACGAAATCTTTAATCTTGGGATTGGAGAAGGCGTTTCTGTCTTCGAAGCAATTAATGCTTTTGAAAAAATAGCTGATAAAAAACTCAATTATAAAGTAGCTCCTCGCCGCGAGGGAGATGTCGTTGCCATCTATGCAAATAACGATAAAGCCTTAAATCTTCTAGGGTGGAAACCTGCTAGAAACATAGAAGATATCATGCGAACTGCCTGGAAATGGGAAGAAAAACGATCTTCTGTTTCAAGTAAATAAAGCCAAATCAGCTCAGATTTAAAACATTTAGTAAATTATTATTTGAATTTACCATATGTAATTGTTTGATAATTTGGTGAATTAGCCTCTTCTACGGCATAACATTGCGTTTTCTTGTTAAATAGCCTTATTTTTTGCATCTTTGTTATAGGTCATTTTGATGATCTAAACAATCTATGGGTTAGGTTCTAAAAGAACAGTCATAGGGTGTCCATAGTCTTGTTGCCTTGTCGAGCTTACTCTCTCGACAAGGTTTTTTTATTGAACTCTACTCAAAACAGCACGCTGATATCCGCCTATTGGAAAGGTTCTTACAGACGGAATATCTTCATCATCCACTTTTTGACCACCTGTAATGCTAACAGGATCTGAGCTACCAAATATAATTTCGAAAATCATTTTATCGCCTTGCTTTTCATAAATACTCAGGATTTGGTTGCCCATCACTTCATACCATGACATCAATTTATTTTGAAAAAGATAAGTCTCTAGTTTGATCGTGTTTTTTTCATCTACTACAAAATAACCCTTTTCAGCATCTACTATTTCTAATTCATAAGGCCGTCTACCCTCTACTTTGTCTTGTCCATATATGATTGCCCAGATAAAATTTTTCGAAGTATCTATTTCTAACATTTCAAGTTCCATCGGGATCGTTTGCACTAATTTGTTATTTTTAAAAATTTCTAAATTCCCAGTCCAATTTCCTAACCAGGATTGTGGAAAAGGGAGGGTATCAGGTGTTAAAGCATTTTCTTGGAGGCCTGAATTTTTAGTATTTTGAGGTGGATTTTTTTCTTCCAGAGAAGAACAGCTAAAAATGAAGCAAAATAGTAGAAATAACGTAAACTGTTTCATGTTTAAAATTTTATATATGAAAAATAACACGATCACTCTAGCTTTTATAGTATGCACGTTTTGTTTTGGCTTCAGTCAAAAAAACTATTTTCAACAAGAGGTCAATGTCAAAATGGAAGTGACACTTAATGATGTGAGTCATACCCTATCTGGGAATATAGAAATGGAATATGTCAATCATTCACCTGATGAGTTGAATGAAATTCATATGCACCTATGGGCGAACGCTTTTAAAAATCGGACATCAGCATTTAATCAACAAAAACTCCGCGAAGGTAGTACTCGATTCTATTTTGCTAAAGATAGCGATTTGGGAAACTTCTCCCAATTGAATTTTACAGTTGATGGGAATACAGTACAATGGGATTATGATGCAGCGCATCCTGATATTGCTTTACTCCAATTAGATAAGCCGCTGAAGCCAGGAGGAAAAATTATTATTTCTACTCCTTTTAAATTAAAAATTCCTGCTTCTTTTTCACGCTTGGGACATGTTGGTCAATCATACCAAATGACACAATGGTATCCTAAGCCTGCTGTTTATGATAAAGATGGTTGGCACCCGATGCCTTATCTGGATATGGGAGAGTTTTATTAT
>CAYXQH010000060.1:0-16224 GCA_964467425.1 uncultured Saprospiraceae bacterium | reverse complement strand
TTCAATCATTCAATCATTCAATCATTCAATCATTCAATCATTCAATCATTCAATCCCTCAATCATACTCCCTTTTAAGCTCAATTTCCTACCTTAGCGCTTTCAAATTTTTAAAAAACAGTACTATGGATATTTTGAATGGAAAACAATTGTCTCAGCAAATTATAGAGGAGATTGCTGTGGAAGTGAAAGAATTAGTAGAACAAGGCAAACGAGCACCACATTTAGCAGCTATATTGGTTGGTGATGATCCTGCTAGTCAGGTCTATGTTCGCAACAAAGTAAGATCTTGCGAAAAAGTAGGCTTTCAATCTACGCTTATAAGAAAAGAGGCAGCTACTTCAGAAGACGAGTTGTTAGAAATTGTAGAGCAGTTGAATGATAATCCGGAAATAGATGGCTTTATTGTACAGTTGCCATTACCCAAACATATCAATGAAGAAAAGGTCACTTTAGCAATTGATCCTAAAAAGGATGTCGATGGATTTCATCCAGTAAATTTTGGTAGAATGGCGCAAGGTTTGCCTGCTTATCTTCCTGCAACACCCTTTGGGATTATGCAAATATTAGATCGCTATAATATTGAGGTTTCTGGTAAAGAATGTGTTGTTCTTGGACGAAGTAATATAGTCGGTACTCCCATCAGTATTTTACTTTCTAGAAAAGCTAGTCCTGGTAATGCAACAGTTGCTTTATGCCATAGTAGAACCAAAGATTTAAAAAGTCATACGCTTCGAGCAGATATTTTAGTCGTTGCATTAGGGATTCCGGAATTTGTAACCGGAGATATGGTTAAAGAAGGAGTGGTGGTCATTGATGTAGGGATCAACAGGGTAGAAGACAGTACTGCAAAAAGAGGATATCGCCTTCGAGGGGATGTTAAGTATGATGAAGTCGCAGCAAAAGCTTCTTACATTACTCCAGTTCCAGGTGGTGTTGGACCAATGACGGTTACTTCCTTAATTAAAAATACATTGCGTGCCGCAAGAAATGAAGTGTACAAATAACCGAATCCCGAACACCAAATCCCGAACACCAAATCCCGAACACCGAATTCCAAAATACCATGGATTACTATAAATATCAGATTAGAACCTCAGATGATTTCTCTGAAGTCGTTATCGCTTTTCTAAGTGAGCTTCCTTTCGATACGTTTCAGGAAACCGAACACGGTATCGAAGCGTTTATTCCAAAAAATGTACACACCGAAGCAATTCAAAGCGAAGTTCAAAGACTTGCCGAATCCTTTAATTTTTCCTTTCAAAAAGAAATAGTACAAGCTCAAAACTGGAATAAAGTCTGGGAATCTAATTTTCAGCCCATTATTGTTGGAGACTTTTGTGGAATCCGAGCGGATTTTCATGAGAAGATTGAAAAAGTGAAGCATGAAATTCGAATCAATCCAAAAATGGCCTTTGGGACTGGGCATCACGCCACTACTTTTATGATGATTCAGCATATGGAAAGCCTGGATTTTGAGGGTAAAAAAGTATTTGACTATGGTTGCGGAACTGGAATTCTGGCAATTTTGGCAGCGCAATTAGGAGCAAAATCGATTTTAGCTATAGACATTGAGCAGGCTTCCTATGAAAATACCCTTGAAAATGCCGAAATCAATGGCATTTCGTGTATCAATTGTCAACATGCTACGTTAGAAGACCTAAAAAAGGACACTTTTGACATAATCCTGGCTAACATCAATAGAAACGTAATTTTAAACAGCCTATCGACGTTATATACAATGTTAGTTCCTGGGGGAAAATTAATGATCTCGGGATTCATTGAAAATGATATAGAACGACTCCTCAACACCTCCCAAGCAAAGGGGTTTCTTCATTTGAAAACAAAGGAAAAGGACAATTGGGTTTCTATGATCCTGCAAAAGAGTTAGTCCTGTTTTAATTAAATTTTAACAATTAGGTTTCTAATATGAGAAGTCATTTACTAATAGTATTTATTTTATTGATTGGCGCAAGTACGAGTAGTTTTGGACAGCGGCTAACCGAATTTTCTCCCACTCAGGCAGAATATCTGAAAGAATTAGAAACTTTTATGACCTCCAGTAAACGGAAAGTCATGGAGGAGGTTTTTAAGGCGTACAAAAAACAAATTGAAGGCGGTGCTTTTACAGAAGAGGAGTTTCAGGTGATTCACCAGACGAGTAATGCTATGCTCGGTCAAAAGATGACGGCCAATCCATATTTCCGTTCTTATCTGGAAACCTTAACCATTGTAAAAAAAGGAGAAAATGGTGCAGAAAGCTTTAGTAACTGGCACAGGATATTGAATGGTATTTTAGATAATATTAAAAATAGAAAACTCAAACCCTTTAAAGATTACCTTAATTTTTCAAATACCTTTTTCCAAAACAACTCGCTGCAATATTCTAAAAGTGGAGTGAACTGGATTGGAAAAGCCGACAAATTTGTTTTTGAATATGAAAACAATGAACCAATCATCAAATATGATAAAGTAGATTTGGTGGGGTTCAGAAAAAAAGATTCTATTAAGATCTTAGAAACCAAAGGCGTTTATTATCCAAACCAGAAATTATGGAAAGGTGAGGGGGGAAAAGTAGAATGGGATCGATTTGGACTTGGAGATACTATCCATGTTATATTAGCAGACTATGAAGTTGAAACAAAGAAAAGTATTTACGAAGTAAAGTCGGCTACTCTAATCTATCCAGAGCTATTTCCTGATGGTGGGATTGAAGGTACTTTTACAGACAAAATTGTTGCCTCAGGTAATTCAAAAGGAAGATCATTTCCAAGATTTGAATCCAAAGACAGTATTCTACAGATTAATAATATCGGTGGAGGTATTCAGTATGTCGGAGGATTTAGATTAAACGGGACGACTGTTTATGGATATGGTAGTAAAGATCAAAACGCAAAAATTGCAGTTTACAATCAGGAAAAAAAATTACAATTTCGTGGAGCTTCTGAATTGTTTGTGATCCGAAAAGACGAAAGAATTGCTGGAGAACGAGTAGAAACTACTTTATACTTTGCCCAGGATTCCTTTTACCATCCTTCTGTAAATCTAAAGTTTGAAATTCCACAAAAGGAGCTTAACCTATTCAGAGGAAAGCGAGGATCTGATCGTAACCCTTTCTTTAATTCTATGCACCAGGTCAATGTAGATGTTGATAACATTGATTGGTATCTGGATAAAGATTCCATCGTATATGGTCAGACTGGAGTAGGTTTCGCGAAGAAAGATAAAATTGTTGCTTTTGAGTCTTTAAAATATTTCGAAGAAGGTGATTATAATCGACTTCAAAATATCTCTTCTACGAATCCGTTGGCTACACTCAAAGTTTATGCAGATGAAGAAGGCTATCTTTTAAATGCCAGAAACCTTGCTAAAAAATTGAACCCTAAATTCGAAGTGTCGAGTATTCAAAGTCTACTCTATGATTTAGTTGCCAAGGGCTTTATTAATTATGATAGTGAAAAAGAGCTGGTTTTTGTAAAAGATAAAGTCTTCCATTATGCTGAAGCTTCTCAGGGAAAAGTAGATTATGATTATTTGAAAATTGAATCAAAATCGGATAGTACCAATGCAGTAATGTCTCTGAAAGATTTTAATATTCATGCTTCGGGAGTACGTTCGGTAGAGTTTAGTAAAATGCAAAAAGTAGCAGTTAAGCCATTAAAGAACATGGTGATTATTAAGAGAAACAGAGACTTGGAATTTGATGGACGTGTATTTGGAGGGTTCGGATTATTGGAAGGCAAAGGTTTTTCTTATGAATATGATTACAACCATATATTGATGGATTCTGTGCGTTATTTTGATTTATTTATTCCAAATGGAGTAGTAAGTAAAGACGGTGTTCCGGAAGCCCTTTCAATGTCCTCAAGAATTGAACATTCAACAGGGGTCTTACTGGTAGATGCTCCGGCTAATAAATCCGGAACAGAAGATATCCAGGTTTTTCCATCCTACCAAAGTAAAGGTCCGTCTTATGTGTACTATGATTATAAAGGTACCCAGGAAGGCGCTTACAAAAGAGATTCCTTTTATTTTGAATTAGACAAATTTAGTTTTAATGCGCTCGATAATTTCACCAGAGAAGATGTTGAATTTACAGGCAAAATGGTATCTGCTGGGATATTCCCGGATTTTGAAGAAACACTGGTTTTACAAGAAGATGAGTCACTTGGATTCCAATCAGAAAAACCTAAAAAAGGCTTTCCGACCTATGCTGAAAAAGGAAGCTATGTTGGAGAAATAGCATTGAGTAATGAAGGGTTTCTTGGAAAAGGGACGCTTTCTTATTTGACGGCAGATGTGGATTCAGAGGATATTATTTTCAAACCAAAACAAATGCTTGCAACAGCAAGAAAGTTTGAGCTGAAGGAAGATAATGGAGCAGTAAAAGTTCCTCAAGCTTTAGGTGAAGATGTTAGCATTGACTGGAAACCCTATCAGGATTCAATGTATGTTCGAACACAGGAAAAAGCGTTTGAAATATTTAAAGAAAATAACCACACTCTTGAAGGTACCTTGATTCTGACACCTGATGGATTAAAAGGACGAGGACTGTTTGATTGGGATAAAGGAAGTCTGCAATCTGATTTGATTTCTTTCGGTGTTTTTTCTGCTTTATCAGATACAGCGAATATTAGGATTAAAACAATTGGAGAAAATGCTTTGGCTTTGAATACTGACAATGTAAATGCGGAACTCGATTTTACTAAACAAATAGGTAATATTAAGGCAAATGCGGAAGAGGTAGTAACTACTATGCCATTTAACCAGTATCAAACTTCACTCAATGAGTATGTGTGGGATATGAAAAATGAAAAAGTCACTTTTAAAAATGACAAAGGTGACTTTGGAAGCTTTACCTCTATTCACCCTGATCAGGATTCACTAATCTTTGAAGGGAAAACGGCCATCTATGATCTGA
The DNA here is from genome assembly GCA_964467425.1 of uncultured Saprospiraceae bacterium. GTDB lineage: Bacteria > Bacteroidota > Bacteroidia > Chitinophagales > Saprospiraceae > JAHDHW01. The sequence goes on along the minus strand of CAYXQH010000060.1, from coordinate 11,304 downwards.
AAACCAGTGAACTCCAGATTGGAGGAGCTGAAGTCATTCAAACCTGTGATGCATTCGTTTATCTTGATGAAGCAAATCAGAATCTAGGGATAAGTAAAGGCGCAAAAATGACGACACTGGAAAACGCTAAAATTATTGCCAATACTGAAAATAAATATCATGTTATAAATCGAGCAACAGTAAATATTCTTGGAAAAAAAGACTATCGTGCAAAAGGATTTTATGAATATAATATTGGAACGAAAGAACAAGAAATTGAATTTGCAGATATCGTTGGAACAAGAGTAGGCAAGGGTAAAAAAAGCGAAAAGAAAACAGCTACTAGAGCAGCAGGGGAGGTGAAAGAAGAAGATAATTTTTTCATTGATCACAAAACAGAATATCGAGGAAAAATTTCATTAAATGCAGAATCTAAAAATCTTCAATTCGATGGTCATGCACGACTTGATGTCCCTAACATGGCAAGGAGACAATGGTTTTCTGTAAAGTTTGAAGGAGATAAAAACGATTTAGCAATCCAATATAAAGTACCTAAAAACTATTATGGCGACCCATTGCGAACCGGAATTTTTGTAAGTAAAACCTCCGCTAAGATGTATCCTAGCGTTATGATGCCGCTTTATGTTCGAAAAGATCGACCTATTTTTGAAGCACGAGGAGATAATGAAATTGGAATCTTTAAATACAATCAAAAAGATGACCGCTTTGTTTTTGGCGATTCACTCTTAATGATGAATGGGACCTTAAAAGGAAATGAACTTATTTATGCAAATACGAATGGAAAAATAACAGCGGAAGGAAAAATGACGATTGGTTCCGGCTTGGATTATATTTCTGTTCAGGCAGCTGGAAGATTAGAAACTTCATTTCCTCCTGAAGCCCCTGAGCCATCTGATTTTCCAGAGCCTGGAGATACGAAAACTTCCTTCGAATTAATGGCTGGAGTTGATGCAATTATCCCGGAGAAATTATTGAAAATTATGGCTACAGATATTCAATCCAGTAGCTTTGATGCCCGGGTTGTTGATTATTTAAAAGATGAATCCTTATATAAAAAAGCCTTATCAGAGTTTATTCCCCCAGGAAAGGATTTTGATAGTGCGCTCAATAAGATGAAAAATATCGGACTGGACTTGCCGTCTAAATATGATAAATTTGAGTTTTTCTTTTCTTACCTACCTATGGAATGGAATCCAGAACTTCAATCCTTGATTTCTTCTAAAGAAAAAGTTGGCGTTGGTAGTATCAATGGTGAGGTAATTAATAGAATGCTGGATTGTTATGTCGAGTTTAAAATGCCGACCAATGAAGATGATCGAGTCTACATTTATATAAAATCTCCTTCTGAAAACTATTATTTCTTTGGTTATAAGCAAGGCATTCTAAATTGTGTTTCCAATAATGAAAAATTCAATGCTGCAGTTGCTGACCTTAAAAAGAAAGAAAAAATCTTTAAAATGGAGGATGGAGAGTTTTATGAAATAGCTCCGGTCAACCAGGGTTCTGCCCAAATGTTTGTAAATAGGATACGTTCAGCGAAAGCTGGAAACTAAGGCATTATTGCCATTTTTTAAATTAAGTCAGTCTTTTTTAAAGGCTAAGAAAAGTATAATTCCATCTTTTCTTAGCCTTTTCCTTTTTTCCTCCTTTTTTCGCCTTTTTGGTACGGTTTTCGCCTTTTTATTTATTTGAACTATGAAAGGTGTATTTATACATATTATAAAGAAGTTTAATTTAAAAAACATTGATTTATAATATACTTATCTACTTTTTCTTAGTGAAAATGACAATTAACAATATTTATCCTAAATCTTTTTGAAAATCAACTACGGTTATCTAAATGCCTAAGAACATTTTCAAAGCGATGTAACCAGAACATATCCCGTCTGATATGAAAAAGGAATTATACAAATTAATAGGAGTACTTTTTTTGTTCTCCTTTCCTCTATTAACCCAAGTAGCAGCACAAGACAATCTAACTGTTGATTTTGCAAATGCCGCCTCCGTTCCAGATTTCCTCAATATATGTGGAGATGAAGATACTGAAGTCGTTGAAGTCAGTGTTGATGGATTAAGTCCAGACACTCGAACCAATATCCAGGCAATTGCCCATTTCTTTGAAGGAGTAGAATATGTCAGTTTTGATCCTGTAAATTCATCTCCTGGAGTTATGTTAATAGACGATTCAGATCCTGCCAATGTAGTTTTCGAAATACCAGATTTAAGTCCCTTTGGAACCGTATCGGTTAATATTGCTTTTTCTGTAAGAGCAAATTGTGAGTTTATAGATACCTTAACTACCAATAACGCAGCGGAAGTTTATGACCTTTGGGAATTTAATTATGATTTAGGAGCAACAACAGGTTTAAATGAAACAGATGCCAACCTTGAATATAGAGATGCTTTTGCAATCCCTTCTTTTACCATTGATGTAAATAATCCATTTGGTGCAGCTAGAGTAGGCGATTGTTATTCGAGAGATGTAGTGGCTACCAATAGTGGATTGGATGGCTTTATTGATACCATGATTTATACCAATGTTCAGGGGGCTGGAGTCTATATTGAAAGCATAGAGGTGAATGGGGTTCCTGTAACGATGAATAAGCAAGTGGTCGGATTAGATACTGTAATTACTTTACTAATAGATGGGGTTCAATTTGTAAATAATACAGTCGGTGGAGCAGCAGGGGATGGCGACGTGTTTTTTGATCCTAATGAAACAGTTACTATTACTGAAAATATATGTATTCTGGATTGTTTCGCAGATCGAACAAGTTTTCATAGTGTAGAATGGGGATGTAATGGTCGATTTTGTGAAACGACTTCCATTAATGGTTTTGCAGATATTGGACAGGGAGCTGCGAATGTTGTTTTTACAGAAACGGGTTCTTTACCTAACATAAATACAGGTTATTGTCAATTAGGACAATCAACCATTACCTTTAATAATGATGGTTTAGAAGTTGATCCGGGTTTCGCAACGATGATGGATGTATCAACAGGAATTGGCCTTGGAAATCTATATGAATTGGCTACTTCTGGATATGAAATCACTGGCGTAAGAATAGCAGGTGTCGATATTACAACTGCTTCGGTCTTGGTAGATTTACATGGAAATACTCAGTTTATGGTTGATCCTGATGGACCAGGAGGATTGATGGATTTTGATGGTGATGGCTATTTTGATGATCTCCCCTTAAACGAATCAATAGAAGTAACCGTTTTCTATAATTTCGATTGTACCATGGCACAAGAGTTAGGACCGGATGAAGATTGTCCTAATAATTTTTCTACAGCTTTTAATGCTCGAATTGATCATACAGATGCTTGTGCTGAACGAATAGTGCGCCTCGAAACTAGTTATTTCAGACCTTCTAATTCAAGATCTGAACTAGAGAATTTTACAGATCCGGATGCTTTTGCTTTGACAGATACTTTTTTCGTAACCCACACACAGACACGTTCTGTTCGGTTTTTTGAAAAAAGTTGTTCAGGAGACGAGGAGTTTTTGGTAACAGTAGTTTTACCTCCTGGAATTTCAATCGTTCCATCCGTAACAGAAGTAATTCGTAATGAAGTTGTTTCCTATCCTTTAGTGAGCAATACAACAAGTAATGATACCACTTTCTTAGTCTTTGATGGTTCGTTTTCGCCATTCATTAATGGAGAATATGATGTTATTTTAGGTTTGCTTGCAGATTGTTCTGCGCCATTAGGACCAACTAACTTTCCAACGGAATTTGCACATTATTGTCCGGATTGTGATTGTAAACATGTATGGTATTGCGGCGATTTAGAAGGCCCGACATTACACTCTACAGATCCTCCATGTCCACCGGTTCCATGTCCAATTGGACTAAGAACGACTGATTTTGATGTAAATCGGGTTACGTTTGGTTACACGGATGATACCTATTCCACACCTTATGATCCTGATTCAGCGAATACAAAAGTTGCGATCTCTTGTGATTCAGTTGAAATGAGAATTTTAAATATCGTTGGGGACACACCCGTAACGGATAGTCTTGGAATGGCGATCACTTATAATAATGTAGATGGTTCCTTAGACTCCACCGAAACTTTTCTATTTGGTTTAGGAACGCTTAGGATCACAAATGGTGGTAATGAATATTTCTGTACCGTTGATACGAATATTTTAGAAGTCCAACATATTGATAGTACAAAAATTCTAACCTTTGATCTACACCCTTGCTTGACAGGTTTAGGTATAACACTTAACCCGGGAGATACCGTAGATTTTAGAGCAAATTTTACAGTAAATCCAAATGGACCTTATCCTGTACAGTTTAAAAAAGTACAAAATTTAAGAGGATGGGGATTTGCTACATTTGATGGCATTGATGAAACCTGTGATAACTTTGGAGACATCATTACGATAGCTAAAAATCAAACTGTTTTTAATTTTCCAAATAGTAGTAGCTTCCCGGAAGGTTGTGATGAAATATTTTTGAGATATAGATTGATAACCGTTAATAATGGATTTACTGAATGGTTTGGCGATGAATACAGGCAGGCTATTGGAGTTGATTCATTAGTATTTACATTTGATACAGCAATAACAGATGCTTTTGATGTATTTGAGCCAGAAGTGTCCATTCCAAATCACCCGGTTCATGGAAATGATTTCTTTCCAATGCCGAGTTTCGAATCTTTTCCCGATGGGCGTTATGCCGTACACTTTGATACCTTGACGGTTGTTCCATCCTTAAATAATGTCTTGTCCTATTCGTTCAATTTTAGGATTCGAGCTATACCAAATTGTAAATCATTAACTGGAAGTTCGAATGGAAATAATCGATTTGATTTTGATCCGGAGATATATTACGAAGATAGATATTATGCAAATGATATCGGCGACGGAAGTTGCTCTGAAAAAGAATTTGCTCAACAAGACAATGATATTTTTTATACTGATCCTCCGACCTTTAGTTTGAATTATGTTTCTAATCCAAACTTCAATCTGGCGGCAGATACCGCAACGTGGGTAATCCAACATTGTAATACTTCTTTTACTGCCGATGCCGGAATAACCTGGATTTCAATTGAAGACTCAACATTAGCGATTGAAGTAGTATCTATTGAGGATATTAGTGATCCAATGAATGTAACGAATTTACCATTCAATGCATTCGGGGCAACAGGAGGAGAATACTTTGCTTTTGCAAATGGATTAATTAAAGGAGATGGTAGTGCACCAGTGGAAGATGTTTGTAATACATTCCGGATTCGTGCCGTAGTGAATGAATGTGGTGTAACCAATTTTGATGCTAAAGTAGGTTGGAATTGTGTGATGTATACCGAACCAGGATGGACACCTGAATTGTATCCTCCATGCGAAGATATAGTCATTCCGCTTTCGGTTACCACACTAGATCCATTTATTGATGGAAACATTATTGAACAACCAGCTACGAATCCTCAACTTTGTGATACTAGCACGATTGCGATCTTGGTAAGAAATACCGACCAGGGAAATGCGTATGATGTTACAACACAATTAATTATGCCTTTCGATGGCGCAGAGATTGTGTCGGGTAGTATTGAGTTTGCATATCCTCCAAGTTCGCCTTTTGTTTCAATAGCAACAGATCCATATGCAAATGGTACAAATACAAAAGGAAGAATTTTTCAATACGATGATTTTTCTTTATTAAATACTTATTTGGATAATAACGGATTACCTGGGTTTGATCCATTTAATCCTACAGATTCTAACGAATTTGTTATTCGATATAAGTTCGTGACCGATTGTGATTTTTTAAGCGGATCCATTGGACATTATCAATTACAAGGATTGAAAGGATGTGGTGATTCTACTAATTTTGAAACAGGGGAGACCTTACCGATTATTATTGATGGTGCAGATCCTGGTGTTTCAAAAATATTTGATGTTCATTTTAATGATGGAAGTAGCCTTATTCCAGGAGCTTCTAGTACCATAGAAGTTACCGCCGTGAACCTAACGGTTACTCCGACGGATACTATTGATAAAATCCAATTAAATTTACCTACGGGCGTTAATTATCAGCCAGGCTCAACAGTGGCTATAGATCCACCTACCTGGATGATTACAGAGCCTGAAATACAAACCATGGCAGGGGTGACAACCTTATACTGGTGTTTACCTGCTGGTTTATTGCAAAACGATAGTGTAACGATGAGCCTCGTTGTAGATAGCCCCAATTTCGATTGCTCGGTAGATAGCCTGGATTTAGGTCTTTTTACCATATATAGACAAGAGCTTAATTGTTCTACTTCAGGATCAAATTGTGATATGGAGTCAATAACCTCTTCGAATAATGGTGCGCTTACAGGAATTGATGTTGATCAACAATCATTAGATATAGATATTACTGGTATTACAAGTTTTTGTGCCAATTCAACGCAAGAGCAATTAGTGATAGACGGAATGGTGATCAATACAGGGTTGGATTTTGTAGAACCCAACTTTACTATTCGATATTATCATGATCAGGATAACAGTGGAGACCTTTCTGTAGGCGATGTAGAAATTTCAAATTTCACTGAAAATGGCCCGCTTTTAACCGGTGATGCAATTAGCTTTCAACATTCCTTTTTAGTAGATGCAACGCAGATTTGTGATTTGATTGGATTAATAGATACTACAGGTTTAACGCTCTGTGATGGTTCTACCTTTAGTATAGATAATGGACAACTTTTAAATGCAGGTAACGATATTTTACTTTGCGAAACAGAACCAGTAACCGTCACTGCAAATTTAGGAGATGCTAATTGTGCTGGTATAGTTGGTTATAGCTATGAATGGTTTGCTATTGCGCCGGCAACAACAAGTGACTTGAGTTCTACGACGATTGCAAATCCAGTTTTCTCCACCTTATTTGATGGAGTGACAGAAGATACGCTAGTTTATTATGTAGAGACAACAAGACCAGGCTGTGGTTCAGTTAGTAGTGACACCGTCCAGATTATTCTAGGGGCAGGAATTTCTTTAGATCTAGGATCTACCATTTTTACTGAAAATGGTTCGAGTTTGGTTTTAGGGGCAAGTCCTTCAGGAGGAAGTATGCCTTATTCCTATAGTTGGTCACCAGCTGCTACTTTAGATAATCCAAATGTAGTTCAACCAATTGCAACACCTGTTCAGGATTCAACGATGTATACGGTTACTATAACTTCAGCAACAGGATGTTTAGCAATAGATTCAGTGTTGGTTGTTTTCGAAGATCCTTGTGTTGAGCCAGAAGTATCAAGTGTTGCAGTGACCGAAGCTACTTGTGGAAATACTGATGGTTCAGTGGTAATTCACCTCGGAGGTTTTGAAAATAATTATTCTTATAACTGGACGCCGGATATCGGAATTCCAAATACAATAGGTAATGAACGGATTGGCTTGCCAATGGGAGGATATACCGTATTAATAACGGAGCCTGGAAATCCATTATGTTCTACCACGATCGATATATTAGTGCAAAATAGCGATGGACCTGAACCAACTGTTACAGTAACACCTGCTAGTTGTGGTCTTTCGGATGGAACAGCTACCTTGATGCCCGCGACATTTACGTATCTATGGGAAGATGGCTCTTCATTATCCAATCGAACCAACCTTTCAGCAGGTACTTATTTTGTAACATTAACGGATCCTGCGAATCCTACTTGTCCGAATGTGGTGCAAGTTGAAATAGAAGAAGAGAATAATATGGATGCGACCTTAACAGTAAATACGCAACCCGATTGTGGTATTGCAAATGGTTCTGTTACAATTAATGTTACGGGTGGAGTAGGGCCTTATGCCTATAGTTGGGCAAGTGGAAATAATACACAAAATAATTTAGCTTCCGGAGTTTATATCGTTACGATTACAGATTTTGGAACAAATGGTTGTGAGCTAGAATATACTTTTGTCTTAACAGACAATGTACCTGCAGCCATGATTACTATTTCAGATACACTGGCAACAAACTGTGCAGGCGAAGCGAATGGCTCGATCAATTATACAGTAGCTTATGATATTGCTTTTGCACAACCTGCAGATACGATAATAACAGATGGATTTACAACTTATAATGATGATGATTTACCTGCGGGTGATTACTGCATGATTATTAGAGATGCGAACGGTTGCCTTGCTGGTGAAGCTTGCTTTACGATTGAAGAACCGGATCCACTACTTTTCTGGTTTACGGTTACACCTGCTTGTGATGATGGTGGAACTATTGATTTGGAAGTTTTAGGTGGAACAGGACCTTTTGTAATTGACTGGGATTTTGTTCCAGGAAATGATGATCCGGAAGATTTAGCGAATCTGGATGCAGACACTTATGTATTGTCCGTAACTGATAGTAATAATTGTGTGCTTTCTGATTTTGTTGATGTGGCACCATGTGCTTGTGAACTGCCAGAATTAAATACTGTAATGATAATTGAAGCTACCTGTGGAAATGCCGATGGTTCGGCAACTATCCATATGGTTGATAATGATAGTTTATATAATTTTACCTGGTCTCCAGATATTGGAACACCTTCTGGTTTAGGAAATGTAAGAACGGATCTTCCGTTTGGAGGTTATGTTGTTGAGGTGTCAAGTCTGGGTGATCCAACTTGTATGACAGAGGTTTTTGTGTTGCTAACAAATTCTGATGGACCAGAGGCTACTGCTACGATAACACCTGCAACTTGTCAGGCCTCAGATGGAACAGCTAGCCTTGATCCTGCAGATTTTCTTTATGTTTGGGAAGATACTAATACAAATTCTACCCGGACAGATTTAGCAGCAGGCGTATATTTTGTAACATTAACAGATACATTAAATGCACCTGATTGCCCGAACGTTATGATGTTAGAAATAGAGGAAGAGAGTCCATTAGCAGCTGGATTAAACGTAGATGATTATCCGGATTGTGGTGTAAATAATGGAACCGTTACCATTGATGTATTTAATGGTAGTGGAACATATACTTATGCCTGGGAAGATGGTTTGACAACACCAAACCCAACTAGAGATAGTTTATTTTCAGGAACGTATTCCGTTACTATTGTTGATACGGATCCAACGGCTTGTGAATTAGAATTTTTATTTGTTTTGATTGATAGTGTTGGAACTGGCGAGATAACTGTTTTGGACACCATAGATGTCAGTTGTTTTGATGGAAATAATGGAGCTATAGATTATGAAGTGACCTATCAACCAACCTTTGCTTTCCCTGCTGATACGGTTATCACCGATGGAACTTATTATTATGAAAATGGAACTTTACCAGCAGGTAATTATTGTATTTATCTTGGAGATGCCAATGGTTGTGTTGTAAGCGCTTCTTGTTTTGAAATTGAAGAACCAGATGCAATGGATCTATACCTGGTCGTTACACCAGATTGTAATAATAATGGTTGTGTAGATGTAACGGTCAATGGAGGAACCGCTCCATTTGAGTTTGACTGGTCTCATTTGCCAGGTACTGCTGATCCGGAAGATGTGTGTAATCTGAATAATGGAACGTATGGCTTAATCGTCATGGACTCGCTGGATTGTATTATTATGGAAGACGCGATTATTATTCCTTCGTGTACAGATTCATGTGATTATTTCGGAGGCTTGGATTCTTTAATAATGGAAGCTCCAAATTGCCAGTCTTTAGCAGAGTTTTGTTTTGCATTTTCCTTACAGGAAGTCTTGCAATTACAAATTTTAGATAATGGAATGCCATATTCTTTACCTGTCGCAGGTTGTGATTTTGATTCCTTGATTGTTTATGCATACTCTGAATTATTCGGACAAGGTACCTTAGGGCCATATGAAGTAACTTCATGGACCGTAGATGGAAATACCTTCACTGGAGAATTTGAAGATATTCCGGCTTTAGTTGATTCTATGAATGTATGGGACCCAATGGGTAATTGGATGATATCATCTGTTGGACAATTTATTACAGGAGGACAACCGAATGTAACTTATAGCTCTATGGTAATAAATGCCATTGACTTTGGAACAGTATCAGAGCTTGGTATTAACTTTAATTCTATTCCGAATGGGTATCAACTACAATTAGAAGCAGGATATCATGAGGTGGTTATCATAGATACTATTTCAGGCTGTGCAGATACACTGATTGCAATAATTTCATGTACTAATTCTTATAATATTTGTGTTAATGAAGATGCTTCATTCTGTGTGGATACTTCGACCTTAGATATCGTCGGACCAATTGTGTCTATGACCAATGTTTGTCTGATTCAGGATGATCCTGCAGTAAACTTTACATTGAATGATTCGACGTATTGTATTGATTATTCAGGTTTGAGATTCGGGAGAGATACGGCATGTGTTGAATTTTGTGATGCACTCGGAAATTGTGATATAGTAGATCTGGTCGTGGTCGTCGATTCCTGTTTGAATCAAACAGTGAATTTTATAAAGGATACTGTCTTTATAAATCAAACAGAAGTTTATTGCTTTGATACGACAGGACTTCCTGGAAATATCGTTTCGATAGATAATTATTGTGCTGATTTATCAGGAGAATTTGTTGACTATTTTATCGATCCGATTGGATACTGTATGGAATATACGGGAGTAGAACTTGGAGTAGATTCTGCCTGTGTTGTCATTTGTGATGACCTTGGTTTCTGTGATACGACTATGTTCTGTGTATTAGTGGAAGAATACTTCGATCCTCCAATGGCAGTTCCTGATACTCTTTGTAATCCGGGAGTTCCGGAAGGAACACCTTACGTGATCGATTACCAGTCGAATGATACTTTATATGGTGGTGTCGAATCTGTTGCGATAATTACAGAACCAATATGGGGAACTGCAATAGTTAATCTGGATGGTTCAATTACCTATAATGCAGACGAACAAGTTTGTGAACGAATGGACTCCTTTTTATATGAGATTTGTACACCTACAGGATGTGATACTTCTCAAATTACGATTTGTATTTCCTGTGAAGATATTGTCATTTTTACAGCTGTCTCTGCAAATGGAGATGGAATCAATGACGTATTCTTTATTTCAAATATAGAGGAGTATCCTGATAATGAATTGCAGATTTTTAATCGATGGGGTAACCTGGTTTATGAAACAGAGGGGTATAAAAATCAATGGCGTGGTACCTGGAATGGAAATCGTGATTTACCAGATGGAACGTATTATTACATGTTAAGATTGAATGATGACGCCGATAGAGTTTTCCAGGGATATCTGGAAATTCATCGCTAAAGAAATAACATACTTTTGAAAACTAAAAAGGCGGTTCCCAGTAATGGGAATCGCTTTTGCTTTTAAGACGAGGGGATAAGCAG
>CAYXQH010000059.1:0-16245 GCA_964467425.1 uncultured Saprospiraceae bacterium | reverse complement strand
GAAGATGAATGTCTGCAATAGTAGGCAGGGCAGTCTCTTTTGTATAATCTGGAACCACAATATCTTCTCTTCCAATAATAAAAGAAACAGGAAAAGGAGCATTTGCTAAAACAGCTGTATTGTCTTCTCGTTCAATCATCACTTCGAGGCCAGCAATAATATTTTCAGCAGTATATTTTGAAGCGTTGAAAACCAGCTTCGCCAAAGTCATATGATTGCTGTTTTTAAAATTTTTAGAAAAGAGTAAAGGAATGAGTTGTTTGACATAATAAATAGGACCATTCTTATTTATAAAATCGATACTTTTCTTACGACCCGCAATTTTTTCAGGAGTATCAGCATACGGATGTGAATGAAAAAGACATAGGCCTTTTAAAAGAGATGAATACTTTTTAGCAAATTCCAATGCAACATATCCACCCATCGAATGACCAATAAAAATACATTCTTTGATTTGATGATGATCTAAAACAGTCCTCACGACTTCTGCAAAACGAGCAGTAGAATAGTTTTCTATTTGTTCCGAATTTCCAAAACCAGGAAGATCTATTCGTAAAATATATTGATCAGAAAAAGGAATTATAAAATCGTCCCAGACCGAACTATCTCCGCAAAAACCATGAACAAAAACAAGTGGAATTGATGTTCCTTTTTGTACATAGCTAGCAATCTTTTTGTTTTCAAATGGGGTGAATGTCATCAAGTATGTTTTGAAATGAAAGGTCGTAATGAGGCGCTAAAATACTCCAATCATATCGAGCTACAAAATCTGAAAGTAATTGATTATTGTTTGGTTTAAAATTTAAAACAGCATGCTTAAGTTTTTGATGAAAATCAGAAGGATCTGAATAGAAATAGGTTTCTTGCAATGAAGGAGGAATATGCTCCGAGTAAGCCAGGCGATTCGGCAATAATGGTTGGCAATGACAATAAATAGCTTCTACAATACTTCCGCCAAAGAAATCTTGATTATTGGTCACCGGAAGAATGTCAGCTTTCCATAAAAAACGAGCATAGGTTTCAAAACCTTTCGCGTAACCAAAATGTATGATCTCTTTTTTAAAATCAGCTTTTAATTGATCAAAAACGGGTGGACTGTTTTTATAATTTTCTCCAAGAACGATTAGCTGAAAATCTACTTGTTCCTCCTTTAAAAAGCAAAGCGCCTCATAGAACGCTTCAGGATTTTTATCATATTCCAACCGATGATTCCAGAGTAAAATAGGAACTTCATTTTCTTCCTTATTTTGAAAAGTGTCAAAACCTTTGAGATCAAGACCAAGGTAAAGCACAGTAGATTTTTCTCTAATCAATTGAACATTTTCTATCTCCTGGTAATCAGGAAATTGATTTAAAAAAGAAGGGAGGCTATCTAAGAAAGAATTAAAATGATAATAAGAATTATAAAAAACGGAATCTGCACAAAGTGCAGAAGTATAATTGATAAAGCTATAATTATTGTCTCGTTGAAGTGGAATATCCTGATCATTTGGTGACCAGGGATAAGTAAGTTGGTTTTCATGAAAATACAAAACAAGAGGGATGTTACCTATCTCTTTTCGAGCAAGTGCAAGAAAGGTAGATAGATCCAACATGTCGCTTACGATAATTAAATCTGGCAGGATATCGATAGCTTTAAACTGTTTGGCTAAACTTACCGCTGCACCATGCATCCGCCATTTCCAATGGCGACCAGGCAAGGATAAGATTTCCACATCATGTTGGGAATGTTGTTGAAAACCACAAGCCCATTGCTTATGGCTACCCGAGAAAAAAGGTTCGATGATTAATATTTTCAAAAGCGTGCCTTGATTTAAAATTACTTGCTACGAAGTTAATAAAAAACATTCTTAGACAATGTGCGGAATAAAAAATGAGCAGTACTGAAAAATCTTTGATTTAGAGGTACAAACGTTTTGAAATTCCAATGCTTTACACATTGTCTGAGAATTATAAAAAAAACGCTTCAGTCAAACATAAATTACAGCAACTCTTCTATCTTTACCCTTAATGGATAAACAGGAAAAAACGCTTTCTCCAAATAAGAAAGCAATGAAAAGGTTACTAAAAAATAAACCAGCGGTTTTTGGTTTATTAGTAATTGCTTTGACTGTTTTTATCGCCATATTTGGATACTACCTTGCACCGGATGATACACCAAACGGGAATGACCAAATTCCGGAAGTAGCTTTAGTTGATCCTGGCTTTGAAATAGAAATGCTGACTGTTCGCAAAAACAGGACTTTCGAAAAGAGCTCTTTTTTTCAACACCTCATATATGGTACCCCTGGAGAGAATAAACTCATTCCTCTAAATAATTATTCGTTTGAGAAAGACAGTTTAGCTATTGAAGTATATAGAGGTGTTGATAAGTCCGGAACCTTAATATCAGGGTCAAAAGCTAAAATTCATCTACTAGATATTGCTTTTCCATTGGCAGAAAATGGGATCATTGCAAAACCAAATGAAACGGAGCTGTTTTACAAAAACATAGATGATGTTGAAAAAAAGATTAAGAAAAGCGATTTGATTAAGCAAATAGAAACACAGCAGATATTTAAAAAGAAATTTTACTTAGGCACGGACAAGTATGGACGTGATATGTTGAGCAGATTAATTCTTGGCGTCCGTGTTTCACTAATTGTCGGCTTGATCGCTGTGCTGATTTCTTTGACGATAGGTATTTTCCTTGGAGCGCTTGCAGGATATTTTGGAGGAAAAGTGGACGACTTTATTATGATGATAATTAATACCGTTTGGTCCATTCCAACTTTACTTTTAGTTTTTGCAATAGTGTTGGCTTTAGGAAGAGGTGTAGGAATAATATTTTTAGCAGTAGGTTTAACGATGTGGGTAGAGGTTGCCAGGATTGTAAGAGGGCAAGTAATGAGTCTTCGTGAAATTCAATTCGTAGAAGCAGCACAAAGTCTTGGTTATAAACACTGGAGAATTATTAGTAAGCACATTTTGCCAAACATCTTAGGACCGGTCATGGTTATTGCTGCAGCTAATTTTGCAACGGCTATTTTAATAGAAGCAGGTTTAAGCTATTTGGGGTTTGGAATTCAACCACCAACGCCATCCTGGGGGAATATGTTGAATGAAAACTATGGTATGGCTATAGGAGGAAAACCACTTTTAGCATTGATTCCAGCTTTAGCAATTATGATAATGGTTTTAGCGTTTAATTTAATTGGGAATGGTTTTCGAGATGCATTAGATGTAAAAACGAAAGTCTAAAGAAAAAGAATATCTTTTTTTTATTTAAAACTTAGTCTTATATTGAAGAAATATTTAATAAGAAATGGCCAAATAAATTAATGTCAAAATTTTCTAACATAAAAAAAGAGTTATCAAGTCTTGAGCAATTGGAGCGGGAGTTAAACCTGAAACAGCTTCAAATTAATCGCCTATTAAATATTACACAAGCGATTAATAATAATGTGAAAGAAGATGATTTATATAAGATGTATAACTCTTTTTTGAGTTGGGAGATGGGCATTAAAAAAATGGCACTCTATGTTACTGATAAAGAAAGCAAATGGTACTGTGCATCAACGATTGGAATAACAGAAGCCTTAGCAAAATTAGATATTACAGAAAAGCTTATAAATTATCAGCGGCTTAAAAATATAGATGACGATAATGACCACCCTTTAATAAAAGAGTTTGATGTAGTTATCCCTGTCTTACATAAAGAAAATCCTATTGCCTATACTTTTATCGGAGGCTTCGAAGATGATGAAGACATGTATAACAAAATACAATTCATCACAACGATCACCAATATCATTGCAGTGGCGATTGAAAACAAGCGACTTTTTAAAAGACAGTTGGAGCAAGAGCGATTCAAAAAGGAAATGGAGTTAGCGCGACAAATGCAGCAACTATTGATTCCATCTAAATTGCCTAAAAAGGATCGCTATGAATTAGCAAGTATTTATAAACCACACCTCGGAGTAGGAGGCGATTATTTTGACTACATTGAGTTTGATGATGGAACATTAGTCTTTTGTGTAGGAGATATTTCTGGAAAAGGAATGGCTGCAGCACTACTCATGGCAAACTTTCAATCCAAATTTCACGATTTAATTAATAAACGACTAAGCTTGGATGTGTTTGTCAGTAAATTAAATGAATCAATTTTTGAAATAACAACCGGCGAAAAGTTTTTGACTTTTTTCGTTGCAGAGTATAATACGAATACAGATGAGCTTAGGTATGTAAATGCTGGGCATAACCCTCCGCTTCTTATCAGAAATGGAAAAGAAACCTTACTTGATAAAGGCTCTACAATTTTAGGCTCATTTACAGAGTTGCCGGAAATAGAAGTCGGTTTAGAAAAAGTAGATAACGAGGCTATTATTCTGACTTACACTGATGGCTTGACGGATGTTAAAAATGAAGAGGGCGCTTTCTATGATGAAGAAATCCTGAAAGAATTCGCCCTTAGTAACTATTCGCTTTCTGCAGAAGCGTTTAATACTAAACTCCATAATACGATAGATACCTTTAAAGGTGATCAAACTTATCCAGATGACTTCACCTTACTTACTTGCAAAATTTTTGAAAAGAAAAAAGACTAATCTTCTAGGTTAAAATTGCAAAAAGAAAAGCCGCTCTGAAATAAATTCAAAGCGGCTTTTCTTTTTAAGAGTATGTTTCAAACTCTAGTTCGGATTAATTCATACTTCCAACAGGAGTATTGACATCCATTTGTGGAAAAGGAATACTGATATTGTTGTTATCAAATTCTTTTTTGATATTCTCATGCATATAAAAATAAACATCCCAGTAATGTTCACTTTTACACCAAGGGCGGACCGCAAAATTAACAGAACTATCAGCCAGTTCTGAAACAAAGATATCTACAGGTTTATCTCTTAAAATCTGAGGACAAGTATCTGCAACTTTTTGGATAACGCTTTTGGCTTTATCAATATCATCAGAATAACCAATTCCAAATGTCATGTCTGTACGAATCTCTCCCTGACCAGAAATATTAGTGATGGCACCGCTCGTCACAACACTATTTGGAAGAATCACTTTTTTATTATCTGGAGTCAATAGAATAGTATTAAATATCTGAATCGAATCAACCACACCAGTTTGACCTTGCACTTCGACAAGATCTCCAACTTGATAAGGTTTGAAAAGAAGAATCATTACACCACTAGCAAAATTACCAAGACTTCCTTGTAATGCCATACCAACCGCAAAAGCCATAGCTCCTAAGACAGCGATAAAAGAAGTTGTTTTTACACCAAACATTCCTGCTACACTTAGCAAAAGCATTACTTTTAAGCCAATATTAACTAAGGAACCTAAAAAAGGGCGAATCGTGTCATCAACCCCTCTTTTCTTCATTATATTCGTAACTAATTTTGTGATCTTTCCAATAATCCAAAAACCAATAACTAGTGTGACAATCGCCATCAAGACAGTTGGCGCAAATTCGATAGCCATTGAGCTTATCTTTTCAATAATTGTTTGTTTCTCCATTGTTTTAATAAATTTAAGTGCATAAAATAAATAGAATTACTTATTAGTTTTTGGCTTATTTGAATATTTACGTTTGGGAATAAATATAGATACACTATTAAGACTGGAAAATGTTCAGAAAATAACACAATTACATATTAAATTTTTATAAAATTTGAAAAAAAAGAGACAATACTATTCAAAAGAGGAAGCCCTGGCTAAATTACAACGCTATTGTGCCTACCAAGATCGTTGCCATAAAGAGGTGAGGACGAAGTTGTTGGATCACGGAATCTATGGAGATGAATTGGAAGAAATTATTGTTGAATTGATTCAGGAGAATTTTTTAAATGAAGAACGTTTTGCTCGGTCTTATGCAAGAGGAAAGTTTAGAATTAAAAAATGGGGTAAAGTAAAAATTCGACGGGAACTTAAGATGCGCCAGATATCCGACTATTGTTTGCGTAAAGCAATGGAGGAAATAGAAGAGCAAGAATATGAAAAAACGATCGATGACTTAATAGAACGAAAGTGGAAAGAAATAAAAGAAAAAGACGACTTTAAGAAAAAAGGAAAGCTAGCCAGATACCTGGAAAGTAAAGGTTATGAAAAAGCATTGATTTGGTATTCTATCAAGAAAAGAGATTAAGCTATTGCAAGAAGCAAGAAAAATCCGTAAATTTAAATACTAACTAGCCTGATTATTCCAATCTAAAAACTGACTTTTCAAAAAAGAAGTGAATAAACACTATACCATATTCCTTATATTTAGATATACAAGGATTTTTTGAACTCACAAAAATAAAGCGTTATGGATAAGAAAAAGTTACAATTATCAGAAATTAAAGTAAAGAGCTTAGTAACCCAAGTTGATAAGGCAGAACAAAAAACAGCAAAAGGAGGATACGTTTATCCAAAAGGTGTTGCAAGTACTATTTCAGTTATTGATGCAGCCGATACTCCGAGTTGGACAGAATATAAGACGAGGGCGACTGGTCGTTTAGGTTCTTCTCTTTTAGGTGATTAATACGAAGCCTAGCCATTTAAGCCGTATCTCTTTTTTACAGTCTCTGCAAAAGGTTCATTATTGATCTTACTGTCTACCCAGGCAAAGAAGTCGAAATATTGAAACATTACCTTTTCTGATGGATCTTTTGCATGGACTTCAAACTCTTCTTTCAACGTAAGAAAACTTTCCTTCAAATTTTTAGAAGAAACAGTGTTGGTCGCTTCTTTTATAAAAGAAAGAACGCTTTTTTCTAATTTGAACATTCTATTTCTCTTTTTCAAAAAACGATAAGTCGAGCGTAAAAGATTATGCAAGAGAATCATATTGTCCATTTCAAAATGAACAATCAAGTTAACAACTCTTGCCAGACTTTGTAAATCTTGTCGTTCAATACTCCTTGGCAGGTTTAGCCATTCGTTTAAGTATTCTAAGGCTTTATCAAAATTACCAATACCAAAATATATATAGAAATATTGGAACAGAAAAGCACCTCGCTCAAAAGCATTTCTTTTGAAGTCTTCCTTTTCTTTTAAGTGCTTATTAAGCAAAACCAGCCCCGCATTAAATTCTCCTTTATTGATGAAAATTCTTAAGCGAGCAGTTAATAGTTGTTTGTATATAGTTAATTTATCAGAATGTATAACAGGCTGAATTTTACTGAACTTATGAAGGATTTGCTCCAATTCATTATACTTGTCTAACAGACCACAACTCAAAACAAAATTACTAAGCGCTGAAATATATTCAGAAGTATCTTCTTTGATAAAATAAGGAACAGACTCCATTAATTGAATGACCTCTTTGCTAGACTGATGAAACTGATTATAGTCCTGTGTAGCATAATAGTATAAGCCGTAAATCCGATGAAAATTAACACGAGCGCGATGCGATTTTGCTTTTGATAAATCGCTTAATAAATCATTATCGAAAATTTGAATCAACACTTCTTTTTGTTCATCTGTTCGAAGTACGGCGTTTTTTCGAATATGGATCAGCATTCTAAAAAAGAGGTTTTGATAAAAAGAAAGGTTTCGCAAATTTTCCAAACATTCTTTTTCTTCCTCATCAATTCTTCCCAACTGTTCATTTAAAAAAGGGATATCCATTTTAGCATAAGCTATTGTTCGCTCCCAATTCAACACTTCCAGAATACTGGAAAAGCTCTCAAACTTAAGCGCCTGTTTTTTTATTTTAGGCAATAGTTCTAAACAATCGTCATAATGAGATCTTTTGTATAAGACCCGAACACTTTTAAGCATTCCTTTTATTTTAAAATCTATAGAGGTTTTTTCATCGTAGCCTTGTAAAGCGGTAAGAATCAAATCATACAGATAGGATTTGAGCTCAGAATATTTTCTACTCAAAATTTCTTCGCCCTTATAAACCTTTTCTTTTAAAATCTCATCGTCAAATGTTTCCTGCAAGTCGATAGCGTCAAATAACAATAAGTACTTGCTGCTTTTATCTGTTCGATTTCCAGTAGCGAAAAGCTTAAAATACCGCTTCTCAGAGCCTGAAAGAGACTTGATAAGGTTAAACAGCTTTAAAGAGGGTGTTTTTGGCATTTTTGCGGTTTATCAACATTCTGTGCATAGAAACAGTAAAAACAAATACAATATACCAAGAAATCCCAATTATTAAAAGGAATTAGAAAACTGACATATAAAACCAATTAGGATTGTTCTACAAGCATAGAAATGATAATATTATAAAAGATAATTATTCATAATCCGCTCGGTTTTGATAATAATAATAAAAGGACCCAGCAAAATAAATGTTTTACTATGCAGGCAATAAAGTCAATTCATCCTAATATACAGGTTCCAAGAATCGAAGAAAAAATGAGTATACTCAAAAAATCTATAGTTCATGAGTCTTCTGTATACGATCGAAAAATAGCACTTCCAACGATGGAAGGAATTAATTTTGAAAGAATACAGGATATCATCAGCCTAGAGGCAAAAGGTAATTATACAATGCTATATTTTACAGGCAAACGGAAACTACTCGTTTGTAAAACTTTGAGAGATATGGAAAACCAAATCAGAGGAGGAAGTCAATTTGTTCGAATCCATCGCTCTTACACCATCAATTTAAATCACCTTCAAAAATATGTTAAAGGGAAAGGTGGTTATGTCATTATGGAAAATGGATCCATGATTAATGTATCAACGGGAAAGAAAACCGATTTTTTGGATGCTCTAAAAACCTATTTTGGGTAGAAAATCTAAAAAATGAGTATTTTCACCATTATTCATTTTTTGAACAGGATTTTTGAAAGTAGCAATCAATACAAGATTTTTATTAAAAAATAAATTGGAAGGTATCGGAAGAGTTACTTTCGAAATTGTAAAACGCATTGTCCAATCACATCCTGAAGATGAATTTATTTTCTTGTTTGATCGTCCCTATGATAAAGCCTTTATTTTTGCGGAAAATATCAAACCGATTATCCTTAAACCTCCTGCGCGCCATCCCTTTCTTTGGTATTGGTGGTTTGAACAGTCGCTTCCTGCTGCGCTCCGTCAACACCGGGCAGATGTTTTTTTTTCGCCCGATAACCATTTGAGTTTAAAAGCAAAAACAAAGACGGTGATGATCACACATGATCTTGCACACATCCATTACCCAAACGAAATTCCTTTTTTGGCGAAAAAATTTTACGATTATTATGTTCCAAAGTATGTTCAAAAAGCGGATCATATTATTGCCGTTTCAGAATTTACAAAGAAGGACATCATCAAACAATACCAAACGGAAGAGCAAAAAATATCTGTAGTGTACAATGCCTGTACAGACAATTTTAAACCTATAGATGTATCAGTAAAAAACAACATTAAAAAGAAATACGCAGAAGGGCAGGATTATTTTTTTTACATCGGTTCTATTAACCCGCGAAAAAATATTATCAACTTGATCCATGCCTTTGAACTTTTCAAAATGAAAACTAAAAGTTCCAATAAACTTTTATTGGGAGGGCGATTTGCCTGGCAATCCGGGCCAATTAAAAATGCATTCGATCAGTCAAAATTTCAATCGGATATAAAACTGTTGGGTTATTTGGAAGAAGAAGAGTTACCAAAAATTATTGCAGCTGCAAAAGCATTGGTGTATGTTTCTTTATTCGAAGGATTTGGTTTGCCGATTCTCGAAGCCTTTCATTGCGAAACACCTGTGATTACTTCGAATGTAACTTCGATGCCAGAAGTTGCCGGTGAAGCTGCATTAATGGTCAACCCTAAATCGGTTGTGGAAATTGCTAAAGCAATGGAGGCCACAGCAGACCAAACACGCAGCCAACAATTCGTAGAAAAAGGCAAAGCCCAAAGAGAAAAGTTTAGCTGGGATGATTCAGCTAAAAAAGTATATGCGATTTTAAAAGAGGTTGCGAAAAAATAAACAAAGTGGTTTAAGCCCCACCGCTACTATCTTCAACAACAGGAGTCGGGTCTTTTTTTCGCATAACTAATAAGCCACCGATCAATCCAATCAACATCAAACCAAGCGCGATCATCTCTGCTTGGGTAAAATTAAAAAACCAATCGTACTTATCGTTTACCCGAATTCTTTCAATAAAAAATCGTTCAACACCATTAAGGAAAACATAAATGAAAAAGATAAGGCCTACTGTTTTGATACGTTTTCGTAAAAACCAGAGCAAAAGAAAAATAGCAAGCGCCATGATAAACTCATAGACCGGTGTTGGATAAACAGGCTCAGCTAATACATTACAATATTTCCAACCCAAATCCTTGCAGCCTTCAACAAAGGAGTTATTAGTGTCATTAATAACATTATGCGGATAATCATAAGACCATAAAAACTGAGGAATCCAATCTGGCTTAGCAGCAGTGTTTACAATACCCCAATCACCATCACCAGAAAAGTGGCAACCAAGTCTTCCTGTTCCATAAGAAATCATTAATGCTGGAGCAACCGCATCCAAAACAGGGAGTGCCCGAATTTTTAAAAACCTCAAATAAAGGTAGCCTCCTAAAAAACCAACAATCAAACCACCATATATTGCCATCCCCGCGCCGGAAAAAAATTGAGAAAACCAATGACCTAAAGATTCACTACCATCTATTACTTTATCCAAGCCTTCAATCATAGCAAAGAGCTTTGCACCAATGATACCTGACAAAACAGAAACTACTGTAATATCACCAATACGATCATGCGGTTTTACGGACAGGATTTTTTCTTGTGGTTTCGGAAGTAATGCTTTTTGTTTTTCTCGGTATTTAAGCCAGGCAAATAAAGCAGCTAAAGCAACACCTGCAATCCAACTTGCAGCTTCTCCTGCGCCTTTCATGGAAAAAATGACACCAGCTGGATCATCTTTGAAATCCTTGAAGTGAAGAAAAACATATAATAGTTTAAACCCGAGGACAAAACCTAAAAGACCATTTAAAAATAAACTTAATGGACTTGCAGGCTCACCAATGGTAATTTTCGTTTGAATAGGTTCAAATAAACCTTCATCATCTTTTCTTTTCAACTCTTTTGCAAAATAGTAGGCTGCAACTAGAATGGAAATAACCAGGAAAAGACCAAAAGTTTTGACAACAGAAAAAGCGTTGTCTGGGGCAGAACCAAAGATATCGTGTAGTATATATGAAAGATCAGGATACATTTTTATCGATTTGTTTAAGAACGTTGTTCTAAAGTATTTGTCAGTGCCTTCTCCCCAATAGCTTTTAATGAAACTACAGGAATAAAAATAGTTGAAATCATTAGGCGTTTATATTTGTGAAACCCATCCGCCTGATCATCGGATCGGGCAGGTCAGCGTCAAAAATCACAGAACAATTATTTATAAACAACTTCATTCTATTAATTGTCCGCAAAAATAGACAGATTAAGGAAAACAAGGTGATTTTAGTCTATTATTTATAAATAAAGCCATGATTAAAACATAGGAAAGGGAGAAATAGATGTCAAAAGAGGCAGCTTTTGCATTATTAGACCTAACTTTTTAACAATTCATTAAACCTTTCTGTTATATTGTAGTCCAAACAAAGGCATATCCTTTATATGTCCCGTCCTGTTATAGTTATCTAGCTGATGATTTAAAGAGCACGAAAATTGCTGTAAATCTAAATGCAGCTGGTTTTCACAACTATTTTCACGCCTGTTTCAGGCATTAAAACCTAAATTATGGATAGAAGAGCCACCTTATCAAAGTTGCTTGGCAAGTCTTCAAATGCTCAGCGAGCCGTAAAAACTGCGACAGTAGTTTCGGGTCTTGATCCCTATTCCGGCACTTGGGGGTATGAGCAAGCAGCCCATCTTTTACGCCGTACAATGTATGGTCCATCAAATAATCAAATTAAAAATGCGGTTCAAGCTGGTCTGGAAAACACGATTCAGCAATTATTGACGATCAATCCAATACCAGAACCACCTATACATTATGTGTATGAAGAAGATCCCGCAGCACCTCTTGGTACCAGCTGGGTTGATAAACCATATAATGCTGTAAACTTTAACACGATCAGGAGCAACAGAAATCATTCACTAAAAGCATGGACTGCAAAACTAGTGTATGAAGAAGGTGTTTCTATTCGTGAAAAAATGACCATGTTTTGGCACAACCATTTTGTAACATCGGATATACAGGATCCTAAGCTTAAATATGATTATATCTCCCGATTACGCGCTAATGCATTAGGGAATTTTCGGAACCTGGTCAAGAAAGTAACTATTGATCCTTCTATGCTTCGTTACCTTAATGGGAATCAAAATACGAAGACAGCACCCAACGAAAATTATGCAAGGGAGCTCCTAGAACTTTTTACGATTGGTAAAGGACCTCTGATTGCTCCAAATAATTATACAAACTATACTGAAGATGATGTTGTAGCAATGGCGAGAGTTTTGACAGGCTGGAGAGATCGAGGAAATAATACAACAGACCCAGACATTGAGGTCGGGTCATATTTCACAGCAAACCGACATGATGAGGGATCTAAAACATTGTCAGAGGCTTTTGATTTTATAGAGATTTCAAATGGTGGAGAAAACGAGTATTCAACATTGATTGATATCATCTTTCAAAAACAAGAGGTTGCGTTTTTTATTTCCAGGAAAATATATCGGTGGTTTGTTTTTTCTGAAATCAATGACGATGTAGAAATGAATGTCATCGCTCCGATGGCTCAAGTTCTAATTGATAATGATTATGAAATCGTAACAGTCATTGATGCCTTGATTCGTAGTGAGCACTTTTATGATGAAGCGAATAGAGGGTGTATGATTAAAAATCCCTGGGACTTTGTATTTGGATTAATCAAAGAGTTAGAAATTGAAATACCAGGCTCAAACGTAGAAATATATTGGAGGACGATGAGAAGTATGTTTGATGTTCCCAATGCTTTGCAGATGGAATATTATAATCATCCTAGTGTAGCAGGTTGGTCGGCTTATTATCAAGAACCGTCGTACTATCAACTCTGGGCAAACTCGGTGACATTGCCATTTCGTTCTTTAATTTTAACCATTGTAGCAACAGCGGGAGTCGGTGTACCAGGAAATGACGATATCGATCCAACAATTGCCGAACCGGATTTACTTGGAATGGTCGCTGCTTTTGAAAACCCGCTGGAAGCATATCCAGTCATTGATGAATTTATTCGAATGCTTTTACCAAAAGACATTACACAGAACCAAAAAGAATATCTATTAGATGTTCTAACCGATACTTTAGGTGAACAAGAATGGAACATGGAGTACTCCGAACACGCGAGTGATCCAACCAATACTGCACTTGCAGATGCGATAAGAAACAGAATTAAAAATCTTTTATTAGCAATGCTGCTTCTACCGGAATATCAATTAAGTTGATGTATTCTGAAAAGTAATTTTTGTTAATGCACAAATAATTTTTAAAATGAAAAGAAGAACTTTTTTACAAACCGCGTCAGCAGTCAGTGTTCCGATCATGCTAAACGGAATGAAGGTTTCGGCAATCCCACAGTCGCCCTTTATGACAGCGATGAATGGCTCGGATAAAGTGCTTGTCCTTATAAATCTCAATGGAGGAAATGATGGATTAAATACCTTAATTCCTTTGGATCAATATGAAAAACTTTTAGCTGTTCGGGAAAACGTTATTATTCCTGAAAGCAATATTCTTTCAATAGAAGATACGCTGGGTTTTCATCCTGCAATGACGGGAATGAAAAATATGTATGATGATGGAAAACTAAATATCATTCAGGATGTTGGGTATCCTAATCAAAACCGATCTCATTTCAGATCGAACGATATCTGGAATTCCGGATCAGAAGCGGATGTTTTTGAAACCACTGGTTGGATGGGAAGATATTTTCAAGATAGGTTCCCGGATTTTCCAGGAGCATATCCGAATGATGATTGTCCGGACCCTTTCGCCATAACACTTGGGTCTGTCGTATCTCAGACGTGTCAGGGGAATGGCTCTAACTATTCTACAGCACTTATTAACCCGGATAATTTATCCAATATTATTGTAGGAGAACCAGGAGAGGTAGATTTGAATACTTGTTATGGTGTTCAGCTCACCTTCCTTCGTCAGGCGATTGCACAATCTAATGCGTATGCTGATTCTATTTCTAATGCGGCGGAAATGGGTATGAGTATGGCTACTTATCCAGAGGACAATCGTGTGGCAGAACAACTCAAAATCGTTGCGCGTTTAATCGCTGGAGGTCTACAAACATCTGTTTATGTAATTACATTAGGAGGTTTTGATACGCATGCTAATCAAGTAGATAATGGAGATGTTCTAACAGGAAGACATGCGGACTTATTGCAAACGCTTTCAGATGCACTTCCTGCATTCCAACAAGATTTAGAATTGTTAGGTGTTGACGAACGGGTCTTAGGAATGACCTACTCTGAGTTTGGACGACGTATAAAATCAAACGATAGCCTTGGAACAGATCATGGTACTGCTGCACCAATGTTTGTCTTTGGGTCTTGTGTTAATCCTACAGTCTTTGGAGAAAATTTTGAAATCCCGGACGAAGTTGGAACACAAGACGGAGTTCCTATGCAATATGATTTTCGATCTGTTTATGGATCGGTCTTAATGGATTGGTTTGGTGTCGCAGAAAGCGAGATACAAAGTTTTTTATACGAAGGTTTTCAGTATTTGCCAATTATTCAGAATTGCGCAGTTACCTCAACGAATCAACCATTAAATGTGGAAAGTATAGAGACGCATAATTTTCCAAATCCATTTGAAAACTGGACAACGATTGTTTATAAGTCGAGAGGCGAAAAAGCAAGGATCAGTATTTATGACATGAGAGGTAGTGAACTGAAGGTGATTGCCGAACAATATTTTCCAGAAGGAGAGCATCAGTTAAAAGTGGAGATGAACGGATTAGCAGCTGGAAATTACAGTTATCGGATTGTAACAAAAAGCGGGCAAAAATCGAAAGTGATGGTGAAAATAAAATAAACGAATTGCTTTACGGTTGAGAGACTGTTTTAGCAACATCTTTTATAGCTAATTCAAAATTGCCAAGGTCATTTACTGTTGTTAATTTGACTTTGGCAGTTTTATTTATCAGAGATTCATAAAGAGGCGCTTCCACTTTTAAATAATTTTTAGAAAAACCAGACATCAAGGTTTTATCTTTATGTGCTTCAAAAAGTACAGTTGCGTCCTTGCCCACAAATTGATTATAAAAAGCGCGTTTCTTTTTCTCTGAAAGAATGCGTAACATTTCATTTCTTTTTCGACGTTCCTGCATTGGTACTTTACCATCCATTTCCGCAGCCGGAGTATTTGGTCGCTCCGAGTATGTGAAAACATGGAGGTAGGTAATATCCAAATCTTTTATAAAATCATAGGTCACCAAAAAGTCTTCTTTGGTTTCACCCGGAAAGCCAACAATCACATCAACACCGATGGCACAATGCGGCATCAAGGCTTTGATTTTCTGGACGCGTTCCTGATATAATTCTCGAAGATAGCGGCGACGCATCGCTTTAAGTTGTTTGTTGTTTCCAGACTGAAGGGGCATATGAAAATGCGGAACAAAACGATTGGAGTTCGCAACAAATTCAATAACCTGATCTGTGCAAAGGTTTGGTTCGATAGAAGAAATTCTAAAGCGCTCTATTCCTTCGACTTTATCCAGTTCTTTGATCAAGTCAATGAACATGGCGTCTTTCTTTGGTTTTACACCTTCGATCACTTCAGTACCATTTCCAAAATCTCCAATATTGACACCCGTGAGGACAATTTCTTTTACACCCTTTTCTGCAATCTTGTTGGCGTTAGCGACCACATTTTCTACTGTATCACTTCGACTTTTCCCTCTTGCTAATGGAATGGTGCAGAAGGTACATTTATAATCACAGCCGTCTTGTACTTTTAAAAAAGATCGAGTACGGTCGCCAAAAGAAAAAGCATTGGTGAAAATATTAGCCTCTTCAATAGCGCCTGCTTGAACCATTCCTTTATCCGGAGACTTTGATAAGTCATCTATATAGTCGAGGATTTTAAATTTCTCTGAAGCGCCAAGGACTAGGTCAACACCAGGAATTTCTGCAATCTCCTGAGGTTTCAATTGTGCATAACATCCAACCACAACAACAAAAGCATTCGGAGAAAATTTTAAGGCACGTCGAACGATCTGTCGACATTTCTTATCAGCGAAGTCAGTAACCGAGCAGGTATTTATCACATAGATATTTGCGCCGGTCTCAAAAGACACTTCTGAATAGCCATTATCCTCAAACAGTCTTCCAATAGAAGA
>CAYXQH010000058.1:0-16306 GCA_964467425.1 uncultured Saprospiraceae bacterium | reverse complement strand
CTTCAGATAACTGGAGATGATCCTGATGATAGAACAGCTGGTTTAGAATTCATGCTTGAGGATAGAATGTTAAAAACAGGCGAACAGATTTCTCTTGATTTCAACGCCAATAACTTCGAGCAATTAGTTGCTTACCAGTGGCTATTAGAATTTGACAATGAGGTGTTATCCTATCAGGGATATGATAATGTAAATCTTGCAAACCTTGGAGATCTTGGTTTTGGAGAAGTTATCATTGACGAAGGAAAACTTGTAATGACTTGGTATAACGGTCAAGAGATCACCAAGACGCTGGATGATGTTTTATTTACCTTAAACTTTGAGGTGAAAGCTGATGCTAGATTGAGTGATCTTTTAAAAGTAATCTCACATGACAGAATGATTGCAAAAGCATACAATGCTGGTGAAACGCCAATGGACATTGAGTTGATCTTTACAGCGCCTGAAACTAAACCTTCTAGCTTTGCACTGAATCAAAATACTCCGAATCCATTTAAAGATGAAACTTTAATCAGTTTCACTTTACCGGAAAACACGGATGCTACGTTGACGATCATGGATATTACCGGACGTGTTTTGAAATCGTACGAAGGCAACTTTGTACAAGGCTACAATGAAATTAGCATCAACAGAGGTGATTTGCCACAAGCAGGAACATTAATTTACGAATTAAGAACTCCTCAGCATACTGCTTCTAAAAAGATGATTTTAATCGATTAACCATAAAATTTACCAAAGAGCAGCGTTTGCTGCTCTTTGGTTGTTTTATTACTATATTTTACGTTAGTTTTAAATCCGAAAACCGTAGGAGTACACCCATCTACTAAGCACGAATTTTATTAAAGTATCTCCTCAACAAATACTTGTACTTTAAGAACATCCTTTTCTTTTAACAGATTCATGAAAATAGTTTTTTCGTTATGCGAAAGATAATCTCAGCAATATATCTACTAAGCTTTTTTAGCTTAATCAACTCTATTTCCGCTCAGGTCACCTTTACAGCAAGCAGTCCAACTGCCGAATGTAGTGATGCCTCCTTTTGTGTGCAAATATCAGTTAGTAATTTTGATTCTATTACCAGTTTCCAATATGTTTATGATTGGGACACTACGGTAATGAAACTTATTCCAGGTGGTTTTACAGACCTAATGCCTTCTGGAATAGGCACTGATCCTGAAGACCCCTTATTGGCTGATTCTATAGCTAGTGGTCGAGCACCTTATAGTTGGGTGGATCTTTCTTTTCCAATTATTGGCGTTTCTCTCGTGGATGGAGTAGATATTGCTGAACTTTGCTTTGAACCTAATAATTTAGGAACCTCTGATGTCGACTTCGATGGAAATACTACAACGATCCAAACCGTTAGTGGTGTTGTGAATGGTAGTCCTACACCGGATATTCCAGCAAGTTATGTATCAGGTACTTCAACAGTTGAAGATTCTGAAAATCCTGTTATTACTTGTCCTGCTAATCAATCTATCCCAAGCAATGGAACAAATGTCATGGGCATTGCACCAACAAGTTCCAGTGATAATTGTGGAATAGCATCCATTACTTATAATATGGTTATGGGTGGTATGAATGTTGGCTCTGGAGTTGATGATGCCAGCGGCGAGTTTTTTGATTTGGGAACGACAACCGTAACTTATACGATTACCGATGATTCAGGAAACACGTCTGATTGTTCCTTTGATGTCACGCTCACTCCTCCCCCTCCGGGTGCTGGGTCATTACAGTTTATCCCAGAAATCAATTACGATTGTGATGCTGGTACGGTAAGTATAGATATGTTGGTGACTAATTTTGACTCAATCACCGGTATACAATTTGGACTTCAATGGGATACCACATCAATAGCATATGTAGGAAGTACAAATAATCTACCTGCTGCTGCGACTTACAACCAAGTTTCAGATTCTACTTTGCTTTTCTTATGGTTTCCATTTTCAGGAAACCCACTCACATTGACGGATAGCACGGTTATTTTCACCTTAGATTTTACCGTAAATGGTTCTCTCAGTTTACCTGTTTTACAATTCATTAGTTTCCCAGGTATTCCAATAGGTGCTGGTCAAATTCAGAATGGAGTCGATGTAAATCTCGCTCCTGGCGTAGATTTCTTTTTAATGCCAGAGATTATAAATGTCATTGACAATATAGGACCTATGATCTCTAATTGTCCAGCTAATATTTCCGTATCAACAGACCCCGGTTTATGTACAGCTAATGTCTCCTGGACTGCACCGACTATTACTGACAATTGTGGAATAGATACAACAATCGTCAGTGGTATGCCGGGAATTTTTCCAATCGGAATTGATACCATTAGCTACATTGTCACTGACATTGGTGGCAACTCCGATACCTGCAGTTTTACTATAACTGTTGAAGATAATGAAAACCCAACGATTACATGTCCTGCTAATATTTCTGAAAATGTTATTGCAGGGACCTGTTCAAATAATACCATAAATCTTGGTACACCAACCACAGCAGATAATTGTGGTGTTGCTTCTGTTACCAATAATGCACCTGCTACTTATTCGGTTGGTACAACTACGGTAACATGGACGGTGACGGATGATAATAATAATACGGCTACTTGCGATCAAACAGTAACGATTGAAGATAATGAAAATCCGACAATCACCTGTCCGGCAAACATAACTCAATGTCCAGGCGGAACAGTTACTTTAGGAACGCCTACTACAAGTGATAACTGTGGGGTTGCTTCTGTCACTAATAATGCACCTGCTACTTTTTCAGTTGGTACAACTACGGTAACATGGACGGTGACGGATGATAATAATAATACGGCTACTTGCGATCAAACAGTAACGATTGAAGATAATGAAAATCCGACAATCACCTGTCCGGCAAACATAACTCAATGTCCAGGCGGAACAGTTACTTTAGGAACGCCTACTACAAGTGATAACTGTGGGGTTGCTTCTGTCACTAATAATGCACCTGCTACTTTTTCAGTTGGTACAACTACGGTAACATGGACGGTGACGGATGACAATAATAATACGGCTACTTGTGATCAAACAGTAACGATTGAAGATAATCAAGATCCAACAATCACTTGTCCAGCAAACATTACTCAATGTCCAGGCGGAACAGTTACTTTAGGTACACCTATTACAAATGATAATTGTGGTGTCGCTTCTGTTACAAATAATGCGCCTGCTACTTTCCCAATTGGTATGACAACCGTAACCTGGACAGTGACGGATGACAATAATAATACGGCTACTTGTGATCAAATAGTAACGATTGAAGATAATCAACTTCCAACGATTACCTGCCCATTGACAGATGCCATAGATGCAACTGCCGGTCAATGTAGTGCAGCTTATACCAATAGTTTAACTCCAACTGTTAATGATAATTGTGATAATGATTTGACCGTAACGTATGCCATAACTGGTGCAACTTCGAATACAGGAAACGATGACGCTACGAATGAAGTTTTTAATGTTGGAATGAATACGCTTACCTATTATGTAATGGATGATGCTGGAAATATTGACAGTTGTTCTGTTACAGTTCAAGTGAATGATAACCAACTCCCAACATTAAGTTGTCCATTAAGTCAATCTATCTTTGTGCCTACTGGAACAGTTGATACCGTTGTCAATGGAATTGGATTAGTTTCTTCGGCAGATAATTGTGGAATAGCCTCCACTACTTTTGGGTTCGATGGAACATTAACTGGACCGGGCACAGGCAATGATGCAAGTGGTACAGCTTTCCCTGTAGGGAACACAACCGTTACTTATTATGTAACAGATGACAATGGAAATATTGATAGTTGTAATTTTATCATAAGCGTTCAAGAAGTCGCGAACAACCTCATTGGTTGTCCACCGAATCAGGTTCAGCCAAATGATACTGATTCTTGTAATGCGGTTGTCAATGGAATTAACCCTATACTTCTTGTTGCTGCTGGAGATATTGCAACTATTACATGGTCTTCAACTGGAGCTACTATTCTCTCTGGCAATAATGATGCAAGTGGTCAAATTTTTAATGTTGGAACCACTACCATAGAATATATAGCGACAGACCTCTTTGGCACAATGGACACTTGTTCTTTTGATGTCGATGTTTTTGATAGTCAATTGCCTGACTGGGCTAACTGCCCAACGACAATAAATGCTAACATTACTCCTGGAGGCTGTACGGCAACAGTGAGCTGGACCGTTCCAACAGCTAGTGATAATTGTGGTATTAATCAAATAGTACCTAGTCATATGCCTGGTGCTATTTTTTCCATAGGAACTACTGAAGTTTCTTACGTTGCTATTGATGATGCTGGAAACGTAGCGACCTGCTCATTTGATGTAGTCGTTACGGATAATATTCCTCCTAGCACATCAGATTGTCCAATGGATATAACGATGGCTTCTAACCTTCCGGATTGTGAAGCGATTGTTAACTGGACCGTCCCAACTTTTACGGATTGTTCAAGCCCAATAAGTGTAACATGTACGCATGAGCCAGGTGATACATTCCCTGTCGGAACAACAACAGTTATTTGTATTGCTGTAGATGCAGCAGGAAATAGTGCTACTTGTTCTTTTGATGTAACCATACAGGATAATTCAGCTCCTATGGTTACCTG
Source organism: uncultured Saprospiraceae bacterium (assembly GCA_964467425.1). Taxonomy (GTDB): domain Bacteria; phylum Bacteroidota; class Bacteroidia; order Chitinophagales; family Saprospiraceae; genus JAHDHW01. Next base: position 11,676 of record CAYXQH010000058.1, on the reverse strand, counting down.
TCCAACAGACATAACTGTTAATTCTTTGGCAAAGGATTGTGGTGCTTTTGTAAACTGGCCTCTACCGACCGCAACAGATGATTGTGACAATAGTGTTTCTATTAGTCAGGTTCCTCCTCCGGGTACTTTCTTCCCAGTTGGGACAACAACCGTTACGGTTTCGGCGACAGATGATTCAGGAAACATTGGAACCTGTATGTTTGATGTCATCGTCAATGATGTAATTGCTCCTCAATTTACTTGTCCTACAGAAGAAATAGTAATTAGTATTGACGGAACAGTCCTTTTTGATGATCTTGGTTTGATAAATACTACTGGTGCAAATGCTAATTGTGATAGCCTTTTCATAAACTATAATATACCAACCGTTACAGATAATTGTGCAGTAATGACTACCAACCTCAATATGGGTATTGCATCTGGTGGTGCCTTTCCTTTAGGAACTACAGTCATTGAATATATTGCCTTTGATGATGCTGGTAACTTTTCTACCTGTTCTTTTGAAATAGAAGTTTTGCCTTTAGATCCTGTAGGTGTAGCAATCCAACCATCTGATAATATTTGTGAAGGAATAGATATACAATTGATTACTAATGTAGGTTCTCCAGGAGCTACCTTTAGCTGGTCTGGTCCGGATGGATTTATGTCAAATTTAGACAGCCCTACAATTGATGATGTTACTTTAATAAACGCAGGATTCTATAGTGTCACTGTTACTTTTGCTAGTGGTTGTACTGCAACAGGTACAGATGAATTAACCGTAAACGAGGCTGATCCAGTAACGGCATCTTCAAATTCTCCAATATGTATTGATGGAGATATTGAGCTGATGGTTACGGGGCCGATGGATGCAGATTATTCCTGGACTGGACCGGACAACTTTACTTCTGATCTTCAAAATCCGGTCATTACTGATCCTACAAATGCGAACTCTGGTCCTTATACCGTGACTGTTGAATATCCCAATGGATGTATAGCTACGTCGTCTACAAATGTTTCTTTTACAAATTTGGCAACACCGGAGATTGACCTGGATTGCGAAACCGATATATGCCTGGGGACTACCTGTCTATTAACTGGAACGGATTATTCTCCAATTCCTGAGTTTTATAATTGGACAGCTACACCAACAACTGGTGCAGGTTTGCCAGCCAATACAAATGACAATCAAATTTCTGTAACGCCGACAGCTCCTGGCACTTATATTTATAGCTATAGTGTCGAACTGAATGGATGTGAATCTGTACAAGCCTCTCAGGCAGTGATTGTACATGGCGCTCCTGATGCGGTGGATGATTCGTTTGATATCGTTTATGAAACTGAGCAAGAAGTTTTTGTAACACAAAATGATTCTTTCAATACAAATATTGGGATCAATGTAAACATCGTTACTCAAACAGCGAACGGAACAGTTGAATTAACGGGTGATGGTAGATTCACCTATACTCCAAACTCAGGTTTTATTGGAACAGACCAATTTATCTATGAAATATGTTATGACTGCGGTCCTTTATTATGTGATAATGCCTTAGTCACTTTGACTGTTTCCGATAATGGAGATTGTGAACTTCCTACAGTTATTACTCCTAATAAAGACGGAGTAAATGATGAATTATTTATTAATTGTTTGGAAACAGGAAACTTCCCAAACAATGAAATCATCATTTATAACCAATGGGGGGATGAGGTATTTACAGCGGCTCCTTACCAAAACAACTGGGAAGGTACCCATGATGGAAAAGACTTACCAGATGGAACCTACTATATAGTATTCCGATTGGATGATAATGCTGATCTTATTAAACAGTATATAACTATATTTAGATAAAGTAGAACAGGTTCTATTCTGTTTTCTTAAAGAGCAAGCAGACTGAAGTCTAACTACGATTTTAAAAAAATATAATTCCTTAGATATGATACGTCAGATATGTGTTTTGTTTTTACTTTTTGTTACTACGATAGGTTTTGCACAACAGGAAAACCAATTTACGCAGTTCATGCATAACAAATTGTATCTTAACCCAGCCTATGCCGGGGCTCGAGGAGTCCCTTATTTTAATGCATTATATAGAAATCAATGGATTGGATTTGAAGGATCTCCTGAGTCCAAATTATTGAGCTTTAATGCACCACTTTTTGCAGATCGAGTCGGTTTTGGCTTGACCATTTCTAACCACACCTTAGGAATAGAAAACAAATGGGATGCCTCGATGGCTTACTCTTATAATATTGAGATTGATGACAATACTGCCCTTCGCTTTGGCCTTCAAGGAAGTGTAAGATATCTTGGTCTCGACTTTAGTGATCCTTCTGTAGTGATTCGAGAGGATGGAGACCAATCTATCATCTATGATGCAGAACTTAATCAGTATGATGCTAACTTTGGAGCAGGTCTATATTTTAGTTCAAAAAACACCTATTTAGGGGTTTCAGTTCCACACTTCTTTCCAAGTGAATTAGGGATTAATCCAAACCCTGTTCCTGAAATTGCACGTTCTTATTCTCACTTTTATTTTATGGCAGGTACCATGATTCCTGTAAATAGCACTATTCAGTTCAAACCAGCAGTTTTAGCGAAATATGTTAAGAATGCTCCTTTTGATCTGGATCTAAATGCAAGTTTTATGTTTAATGAAACCTTCACAGCGGGCTTATCGTACCGATTAGGAGGAGATGGAACAGGTGATTCAGTCGATTTACTAGCCATGTATCAAATAAATAGTGTGGGAATAGGTGTTGCTTATGATGTCAGTCTTTCTGAGGTGAAAGAGACTTCTAATGGAAGTTTTGAAATTTTATTACGCTATGATTTCATCAAAGAGCGTGGAGATATGGCAAATCCTAGGTTTTTCTTTTAGACTTAGTATGAAGAGCACTATTAAAAATTCGTTAAATAGCCCATTCGAACATAATTATCAATACGCTTTTTCATTATAAAAGCAATATTGAGATAATTCAACAATTTGAGGATATATGAAAAATTATACTTTTCTTTTTCTAGTTTTTAGCCTCCTAAGTTTTCATGCTGCATTTGCTCAGCCAAATACTGCAGAAAAAAAGGTATTTATTACCAATGAAGCAACTATCAATTCTGAAAGTCTAGAATACAGTCCCGCTTTTTTGGAAGATGGTATTGTATTTATTTCAACAAAAACTGCTGCTAAAAGGTATAAAATAAAAGATACCAGAATCAATAAGAACATCATGTCTATTTTTCAGGCAAAGCGAGAAGAGAATGGCTTATTAAAAAAACCTGAACCTTTTGCTATTGAACTACTGTCTACTGTCCATGAAGGACCATTGACCTTTGATCGGACTGCTGAAACCATGTATTTCACTCGAAATAACATTAAAAATGGAAGAAAGAAACGAGCAAAAGATGGAATCGTAAAGCTTAAAATATACACTGCCGAAAAGATTGGAGACGATTGGAAAAATATAGAAGAGCTTCCGTTTAATGATGATCAAAGTAGCGCCATGCATCCATCTGTATCTGTAGAAGGTGATGCCTTATATTTTGCTTCTGACCGAGAAGGTGGTTTGGGAGGTATGGACATTTATGTGGTTTATAGAAAAGGTGGCGTTTGGTCTGAACCAGAAAATCTCGGTGCAAGTATCAATACAGAAAGCGATGAAGTTTTCCCTCATATCCATGCTGATGGTTCTTTATACTTTGCGTCATCAGGTCATGCTGGCTTCGGTGGCCTAGATATTTTTTCTTCCATCAATACTAATGGAACATGGGCTAGTCCGGTAAATTTATCGACTCCTTTTAATTCAGAGAATGATGATTTTGGTTTTATTATAGACCGTGATAAGAAAAACGGATACCTTTCTTCCAACAGAAATGGAGGTAGAGGTGGTGATGATATTTATAGTTTTTATGTTTTTGAAGGTTTAGACGAAACTCTGGGTACGAAGGTAAAGGAAGCTCCAAAAACGCTTACTTTTCTGATCTCTGATTTAGAGTCAGGTGCAATGGTCGAAAATGTAAAAATAAGCTATACGGATATTGACAACCTTACTTTTTCTAATGCTATAAATGCTGTGTCTCAAGGCAATGAGAGCACAGAGGACTTAATCCTCAGAATGCCAATGGATGTCAATGCTCCTAGTGGTCTTACTGACGAATTTGGTACTTTGCCTTTAACATTAGATCCAGGTAATTATGTTGTCATTATTGAAAAAGAAGGTTTTGAAGCTCAGCAAATCATTGTGAATACTTCAAATGAAGAAGGTGAAATTTTTATTAGCATGGACAAACCGACCGATACTGCATTAGCAGGAAATGATACTGGTACTGTCGATCCTAATAATTCAACATCGGGTACAGATACAGGTACTAATGGTTTCAATGAAGACAACAACACCTATGATGGCGAGGATGATACCAGCATCGAAAATATTGATAGCGCATTTCCGTCTACTATAAGAGAAGGTACGGTTTTTCAATTGCCTAATATTTACTACAATTTTAATGATGCTTCCATTCGACCGGATGCTAAAATTGATCTGGACGCTCTTGCTTCCTTTTTAAATTCTTATACAGATATCGAAATTGAATTATCTTCACATACTGATTCAAGAGGTGGTACACGTTATAATCGACAGCTTTCTCAAAAAAGAGCGAATAGCGCTGTTAGCTATTTGATTTCAAGAGGTGTTGAAAGTAATCGACTTCAACCGGTAGGTTATGGCGAAGAACAACTACGTAATCATTGTACTGATGGAAGAGATTGTTCTGAGGTAGAGCATCAATATAATCGAAGAACAGAAGTCAAAATAACACGAATGAATCAAGAGATCAACATTCGTTTTGTAACGGATGAATCAGCTCCTGTTACGACATCTTCGAGAAGTAGCTCTAACAGATCTACTCGTTCTTCCTCAACTAGAAAAAGAAGCGGCAACTTTAGAGTGGTTGCGGGAGTATTCAAAAGTTACAGTAATGCAGAGTCCAGAAATAATAAATTATTGGATCTAGGTTACGGTTCAGAGATAATTACTAATTCTGATACCCACTCCATTATCGTTGGGGAGTATTCGAATTTGCAGGAAGCAATGAATACCGTTCAAACATTAAAATCAGACTACCAAATTCGGTCTTTTGTAAAAAGATAGATTATGGGCATCCATATGGAAGTTATTTAAAGATAACTTCATTATATAAATCCAAAAACTGATGAGCCGTTCATATCTATGAGCGGCTTTTTTTATATTTATACTTCATTATCTTTAAGCCAAATTCGTCATTCAATTATTTTCGTGGAATCTAATTATTAACAAGCATGCTAAAAACTTTGAAACTTCACATCAAAACGAATAGGAGTATTTGGAATTTCATCTTCATTCTACTTTGCACAAGCCCCTCCTCTTTTATAAATGGACAAACATTATCTCGTGAAGCATTGGAAAAAAAAATTGAGAATATAGAAGATGATTTATTAGATAATAAATTCGATACTGCCATTCAAAAAATTGATACCCTTTTAGAAAATCATAAAATCGCGTATTTATACAAATTAAAAGGAGATGCCATCACACATTTTAATGATCGATTCATCATTGATTCTTTAGTTTACAGAAAAGCAATGGATTGTTATAATGCAGCAATTAAGATGGAACCCAATTATTATAAAGCCTTATATGGAAGAAGCTATCTAAACTATACCCACCAACTTTTCCCTGAAGCAATCAATGATGCATCTGTTGCTTTTAAAGTTGCGAAAAATAAAGAGGAGGCAATAGATATTTTGAATTTTAGAGCACTTATTTTCACACGCCTGCAAGATATAGAAAATGCCATTCAAGACTATAAAGATGTATTAGAACTAGATCCTGAATACGACATGGCCTATTCGAATCTTTCTATGTTGTTTGCCAATAAAGGAGAGCACGAAAAAGCTAAAGAACTACAGCTAAAATCTATCGAATTAAATCCAACAGAAATTAGATACTATAATAATTTGAGTCTAACCTATATAGAATTAGGAAAATTTAACGAGGCGGATTCTTTAATGACTATTTGCATAGAAGAATCGGAATCTCCTGATCCTTTTTTCTATAACAATAGAGGTTATGCTAGAATCAAATTAGGGAAATTAAAAATCGCGGAGCAGGATATTAAACGATCCATTACCTTACATCCTGATAATTCTTATGCTTATAGAAATCTGGCTTTACTATATATCGAGAAAAATCAAAAAGAGGCTATTTGCAAGAATTTAGAAAAAGCGATAGAGCTAAATTTCACGGTAATATATGGAGACGAAGTTGAAAAGCTTTTGCAAAAACATTGCGAGTGACGGGTATAAAAAAGGGCGTTACTAAATGCAACGCCCAGATTTGATTTACTTAAACCTAAATTAAAGTTTAATCTACATTATCGTGTAAGTACTTATTGTCTTTCAATTCCGGCTCTTCGCCATCTGTGATACTCCAGTTAGACATATCTACTTCTGAAGAATGTTGTACATCATCTAAGTGTACTCTTCTTCGCATGTAAGCAGGTTGGTTTTCCATGTCTACAATGTTTTTCGGATTACTTAGATTAGTAGAAACATTTCTCAATCGCTCTCTGCGTTGAGCTTCCTGCTCCATTCTAATTCTTCGTTCTTCCTCTAGACGTTCCTTATCTTCATCTTTGATATAAGGCTCATCATAAGAGTATCTTCCTTTCTGATATTTCTGTAATGACTCTTTAAGATTTTCAAACTCAACAGTCTTTGCATTTTCAGCACCATCATTAGGTCCTAAATCATAAAGGCTACTTTTTCTTTTTGGCATATCGTCATCTAAAGAGACAACAACTTTATCATCTGTTTTTTCTTCTAGAGCAACTTTATTTTTGTGATGTTCAAAACCTGTTGCTATTACGGTAACGGAGATTTTATCTCCAAGTGATTCATCAAAGCAGTTACCCCAGATTAAGTCGGTTCCATAACCAGCTTCCTCTTGAACAAATTCTGTAATTTCAAAAATCTCATCCATGGTTACTTCACGAGTACCTGATGTGATATTCAATAGAATATGTTGAGCTCCTTTGATATTATTTTCTTCTAGTAAAGGTGAATTTAATGCTTTGTCGACCGCTTCTTTTGCTCGATCCTCTCCTTCAGCAGTAGAGGTACCCATGATTGCAACACCAGATCCTCGCATGACGGTATTTACATCTTCGAAATCCACGTTTACATAACCTGCAACAGTGATGATTTCAGCAATTCCTTTAGCAGCAGTGGTCAGGATATCGTCTGCTTCAGCAAATGCTTCTGAGATAGATAAATTACCATGAATCTGACGTAGCTTATCATTGGAAATCACGATAAGTGTGTCAACATGTTTTTTAAGTTCTTCCAAACCACCAACCCCTTGTGTAGATCGACGACGACCTTCGAAAGTAAATGGTAAGGTTATGATACCTACGGTTAGGATGTCCATTTCCTGTGCTGCCTTGGCAATTATTGGTGCAGCACCGGTTCCGGTACCACCGCCCATACCTGCAGTAACAAAAAGCATTTTGGTATCATTTTCTAAAAATTGCTTTACCTCTTCAATAGATTCAAGGCAAGCTTGTTGGCCAATATTAGGTTTTGAACCAGCACCACGACCTTCCGTGAGTTCTGGACCTAATGCAATTTTAGTAGGAACAGGGCTAAGTTCCATGGCCTGATTATCTGTATTACAGATAGCGAAGTCAACACCAATAATCCCTTGTTTGAACATGTGGGTTACTGCATTACTTCCACCACCTCCAACGCCGATAACTTTAATTATAGACCCTTCATCTTGTGGCAAATCAAATAACATAATGTAGATTTTTAATTAGGTTAAGTAAATTCAATTATCAATTTTCAATGTGCAACTAACAATCAAAGTTTTGATTTTTGTTAATTGTCAATTGCGAATTGTTAATCGTATTAAAATTCTGTGTCTGGTTCTGCTTCGAACCATTCTTTTGTCTTTTTAAATATCTGCTCATACCATTTACCATTATTAATATCAGTAGCTGGTTCTAAAACAGGAATTTCGTTTTTAATGGTTTCATCTATAGTGATTTCCTCATCTTCTTGTTCATTGAATAAGGTATAATCTGCATTTTCGATACCTTTCTTCAATAAGCCAATTGCTGTTGAGAAAATTGGGCTGCATACACGCTCGTCATAACCATGTCCAAGCAATTCGATTGGTAAACCAACTCTGGTGCTCATTCCGGTATGGAAAGCGGTTAATTTTTCAATATGGTTCAATAAAGCTCCTCCTCCAGTCAAGACAATTCCTCCGATCAATTTTCTTTCGTAGCCTGATCTTCTGATTTCCCAGACAACGTAGTCCAAAATTTCTTCTACTCTCGCCTGAATGATTCGAGCAAGGTTCTTTTCAGAAATCTCTTTAGGATCACGTCCTTTAAGACCTGGTATAGTAATAATTCGATTATCATAAACTTCTTCTGCTAATGAAGAACCGAATCGTAATTTCAATTTTTCTGCTTGCTGCGACATTACGTTGCAGCCTTCTTTGATATCATTGGTTATCGCATTTCCTCCAAAAGGGATAACAGCAGTATGGCGGATAATTCCTTCCTGGAAAATGGTAATATCCGTAGTACCACCTCCAATATCAACCAAAGCAATTCCTGCTTCTCTTTCTTCCTCACTCAATACAGAATGAGCGGAAGCAATCGGTTCTAAGGTAATATCAGCTACTTTCAATCCAACACGTTCGACACAACGTTGAATGTTATTAGAAGCTGCAATTTGACCTGTGATGATATGGAAATTAGCTTCCAGTCTCACGCCAGACATTCCAACTGGATCAGTGATTCCCTGCTCATTATCAACCGTATATTCCTGAGGAATTACGTGAAGAATTTTGTCGCCGGGAGGCAAGACCAATTTGTGCATGTCATTGATCAATTTTTCAATGTCTCTTGTTGCAATCTCATCCGTGTCATTATCACGAGTTAAAAGACCGCGATGTTGAAGACTCTTGATGTGTTGACCTGCGATTCCAACGTGGACTACTTTAGCTTTCACTTTCGCGTTTTTTTCTGCAGCAGCGATTGCTTCAGAAATTGCTTTAACAGTCTTTTCAATGTTAGAAACCACACCTCTTGATACACCGGTAGATGCGACCTTACCGATTCCAAGAATCTCCAGTTTACCATGTTCGTTTTCACGACCAGCAATCGCACAGACTTTCGTCGTTCCGATGTCTAACGCGAATACAACATCCTGCTTTTGCTTGTTTAAATTATCTATCATAGTACGAGATTTTTGAGGTAGTTTTCTCATTTTTTAGTATTAGTCAAAAATTAAATCCCCTCTTTTGATTTAAATAGTTAGCTCAACAACGCTCTTTTTCAATCGCTTTTGTTTTCACTAACTATTTAAAATCGGGTATTAATTCTTTGACCATTGCTATTTTGCCGATTTATTTTTTCTCGGCAACTACCTGACCTTTAAAAGTTAGATTAATTGTTTTATACTTTTGCCATCCTTTGTATGGCAGTGCTTGTTTATAAAAATTCTTTAAATACAATATTTTGCGTTCTAGATTTTGAATGCTCCCTAAGATGATTCGTTGATCTCCCACTTTTGGGGTCAGATAATATTCACCTTTTTTGTTAACATAAATCTGTTCTATCATCGGTTCTAAAAATGGATCTTCCATAATCCGTTTTGTCAGCTTATAAAGATCTTTCAGAACGTGTTTTTTCTTTGTCAAATAATCTCTGTCGTAAGGATTGATATTCCCCGTGGCTACTAAAACCCTCGGGGTGTAATGTTTAGACCAAGGAACTTGTCCACCTTCACTGTCCAAATAATACGTCAATCCGTTTTTGTCAATAACCCGTAAAATGGGTTCTCTTTGTGTCAATTCGATGTGGACTTTATTACCAGCATCTATAAACACTGTAGCTTCTTTTACAAAAGAGTTTGCTTTCAATACTCTTTCTACTCTTGCAACATCTATATCTCTAATTGGAACTCCCGCAAGGGAAAAACCAAAACTATTTTCAATAATCGTTAGTACATCTGCTGTATTTATCAGTGAGTAACCAACTTCCAACTGCTCAATATCAATGATGATGTCAGCTGCTCTCGTTTCTTTTTTCTTTTCTACCGCTGAGATGACCAAAGCTGCAATCAGAAAGAAGAATCCTATCCAGGCGATCCGTTTCAGGACTTGTATGTATTCCTGCTTAATCATTGCTTAGCATATTTTTAATAGGCTGTACAAATGTGTCAATATCTCCTGCTCCTAATGTCAAAAGTATGTCCACCTCTATGTCTTTTACTTTATCCATCACATTGGCTTTTGTCGCCAATATTTTTGAAGGATTTTTCATTTTTTCAAAAATGATTTCAGCCGTAACACCATCTATCGGCAGCTCTCGCGCCGGGTAGATATCCATTAATACTATTTCATCCAACTGATCTAAAGCGGTAGCAAATCCATCCACAAAATCACGTGTCCTCGAGTAAAGATGTGGCTGGAAAATGCCCGTTATCTTCCTTTGTGGGAAGAGTGTCCTTGCAGCATCAATTGCTGCATTAAGCTCTGTAGGATGATGTGCATAGTCATCAATATAGACCACTTTATCATCACGATAAATAAATTCAAATCGTCGCTTTATTCCTTTGAATGAAGCCAATGCTTTTATAATTGCTTCACCTTTTACGCCGAGCTGTTGAGCAATTGCAATTGCTGCTGTTGCGTTTTCAACATTATGTCGACCTGGCAAGGTGAATTTTATATTTTCAATCTTTTCAATAGTACTTTCGAAATCAAAAACAAAAAAACCATTTTCAACTCGAAGGTTTTTAGAACAATAGTCTCCGTTATCTACGCCAAATATTTCCATTGAAACTTCCTGACGTTTTAAATTCAAACCATGACGGAGCAATACTTTTCCATTTTCTTTCAATCGCTCAGCATACTGCGTAAAGCCTTCATGCATATAATCCAGATTTCCATAAACATCCAGATGATCAGGATCCATAGATATTATCACGGAGTAATCCGGTGTCAACTGTAAGAAAGAACGATCATATTCGTCTGCCTCAACAACTACCCAATTGCTTGTTCCTTCTACAAAATTGGATTCAAAGTTTTGCGCAATTCCGCCAAGAAAAGCGGTACAATCAATTCCTCCAACCCGAAGAACATGTGTTAATATAGAACTAGTCGTTGTCTTTCCATGTGTACCAGCTATTCCAATCGTTTGGCGGTTTTGGCTAATAATGCCTAAAACTTCAGCTCTTTTTTTTACAGGAAAACCATTGGTTTTAAAGTAAACAAGCTCTCCAAGATCGGCAGGTACTGCAGGTGTAAAAACAACCAGATCAACCTTTTCAGGGATATATTTCAAATCATCCTTGTAATGGATTTTTATGCCTTCCTGAACCAACTTTTTGGTCAGTACTGTTTCTGTTTTATCGTAACCATGAACTTCACAACCTAATCCATTGAAGTAGCGAGCAAGAGCACTCATTCCGATTCCTCCTACTCCAATAAAATATATGGTATGTACATCATTTAAGTTCAACGTTTGTTTTCTTTTCCAGTATTTTCAAACAACATATTTAATAAAATGTATAAAACACTGCTTTTCAACCTAATATAACAAAGTATGTGCCGTTTTATTTATATGTTATTTTTTTAATTTAAAAATTA